>JBOGWH010000269.1:0-3999 GCA_050692975.1 Actinomycetota bacterium
CTGACCCAAGCAGCACCGCGGCCACCTCTCCTGTCGAGATGCCGATACCCAGCCCGAACTCCGGCAGTCCCTCAGCTAGCCATTGCTGGTTGATCTCGGCCTGCACGAGCTGCATCTCCAAAGCCGCGGTGAGCGCGCGCCTCGCGTGATCTTCCTGCGGCAGCGGCGCACCGAAGACCGCCATGACCGCGTCGCCCACGAAGGCCCACACGTTGCCTTCGACATTCATGATCGCTTTGCTCATCTCCGAGCGATGCTCATTGAGCTGAGTCGCGACCACGCTCGCATCGACTTTCTCCGCGATCGTCGAGTAACCGCGGATGTCCGACATCAGCACAGTCACGACAAGCCGTTCGCTCTCTCCGAACTTCTGGCCCCCGGATCTCAGCTTTTGGGCCACCCCTCCGGGAAGCAGTCGCGATAACGACTCACCCTGCTCCTCCAGGTCGACGATCGACTGATGCAGCATCTTCAGATGCTTGAGCGCGTCAGTGCTCCCCGAGCTGGCTTGGTTTGCGAGCTTGAGGAAGAGTTGGTCGACCGCGTCCGAAATCATCGCCGGAGTGGTTTGCCTTATTGCAGCGATGGCCTTGATCGACTTGCCGGCCGCCACGAGCCTCAAAAGGTCTTGCTCCGAGGGGTTCAGCTCGCTGCTGCTCGTGATGGGCGAAACGAGAGCGTCTGCGATCCTCGGATCGAGAACGCTGCCACCGACCGCGACCTCCCTGATCGCGTGGGCAAGCTGGTCGCCCTCCGCCACCCTGTCCTTCAGTAAATAGGCCAGTCCGGCCGCTCCTTCGGACAGAAGTGAGACCGCGTACGCGGGCTCGTCGTATTGCGAGAGGATCACGATGCCTGTCCCCGGGTGCCGCTTACGGATCTCGAGCGCGGCGTCGATTCCCTCGCGCTGGAAGGTCGGGGGCATCCGGATGTCGGTCACGACCACCTGGGGAGCCGCCGCGGTTGCCCCAGCGATCAGCTCGTCGTAGTCGGAAGCGGTGCCGATCACGTCGAGGTCGTCCTCTAGGCCGATCAGCGTCTTGACGCCCTCGCGCACGATGAGGTTGTCGTCGGCCAGGAAGACTGTGATCCTTTTCTTTGATTCCGTCATACAGCGCCTCCGTGGTGGTCAGGTTAGCTCACGCCTCACGCAAACCCGCCCGGCAGTTTCGAAATGATGCGGTCGCTTCGAACATCGACGGCCCTGGCATTTGATGATGGTTTTGTAGATCAGGGATTCGAGGTCTTACCTGGGAGCCGTTAATTTGGAGGCGGCAAAGGCTGATCAGGGGATTTCCCAGCCCATCCGTCTCGGCTTTTCCGCCGGGAGCCACCCGGGGCTCTTCCCAAAAATGGGGCAGATTTTCGCAGTTTCTCGCTGTGCCCTCCGGGTAGTCAGATGGCGGCACTCAACGCGTGCACGTCGACGGATGCTCGCGAATGTCTTGGTGGGGCAACGCCAAGGCAATCGCACTAAAAGTGTAAAAAAGGGAGCGGGGAAGGTTCATGGCCATCCCATGCCTCCTGAGGTCATGTTCCCTCCAGCCTCCAGGCTCGAAGAGGAAAGATTAAATGCCGGCGCCACGGAGCCAGGATCCGCCTCCCAGCGCCGGATCGCCAGGAATCCAATTGCCGGGAATCCATCACCAGCCGGGCGACATCTTGTCGGCCGGAAAGGAAAGGAAACTGTATGAAAAGCGTAAGAAGGCTCACCCCCGTAGCAATGATAGGCGCCACACTTCTGGTCTTGATGGCCATGCAGGTGTTCGCAGCAAGTGCCCATTTCAAAAAGGGCAGCCCCACCTTTACCGACCAGGGACTGGTACTGAACGCCGCAGGCCAGATCGCCGGACTGGGCAACGCAGACGTCATGATCACGTTGACGGGCACGGCCGACCCTTCCACCACGTGCACGAATCAGGGCGGCACCCAGGCGCCCGGTCAGAACCCCGCTGAGGTAACCGTCTCGGGTACCGAGTCAATTCCGGCGACCGAGATCAAGAATGGAAACCTCGCATTCAGCGTCCTGACCGATCCACCGGCCCAGCCGACCCCAGCACAGGCCGGTTGTCCGAACTCGAACTGGACTGCTGAAATCACCGATCTCGCCTTCAAGACGGCGACTATTACGGTGCAGCAGGGCGGCGAGATCGTCTTGCAGCAGAGTTACACTCTGTAGGGTCCAGCCTTTACCGTAAGACGCTAGAAAGAGGGGCAGGCGTTTCGCCTGCCCCTCTTTTCGCGAGCCTAGGCTTCCCGGGTCCGGCAGGCCACCAGGCTTTTGGAAGTCGCCTTTACCGCCTCTTTCGCCACCCGCACCGCCTCACTGGGCAGTTCCTTTGTTCCGGGCTTGGTCTGGAGGGCCTCACTCAGAGCAGAAAGATGCTCGGCCTGCTGGCGGACCAGACGGGCCATCTGCGGGTCATCGTCCGCAATCAAGTCGGCGTCGTTTCTCAGCGGGGCCACCTCAATGTTGAACTTCTGGGCGAGCATGAAGGGGTCGTAGTCATTGAACGGGTTTATTTGACCGGTCATCACGACGATTCGGGCCTGCCGGGAGCAGGCATCTTCGAACCCCTGGCTGCTGAGCCTCTCCGCAGCGGCGCCGATCGCAAAGTAAGCGGCGGCCCCCGCGAGAGCGGCGACCAGAATTATCCGCCGGACCATGTTGTTTGTATCGGCCCGAATGGGGGAGCTTTTGAGCGAAAGGCCGAAGAAAAATCGTTCTAAAACCCCCTTACGGCGGATAATCCGGCTGAGGAGGGCCAAACCGGGGAGGAACTTTGAACGTACCGAATGCGCTGAGCGGCCTGAGGATCGCTCTGGTGCCTCTGTTCGCCTGGCTTTATGTCCGGGGATCGGAGCTTGCCGCCTTCGGCGTGGTCTTGGTGGCCGGCGCCACCGACTGGCTCGACGGGTGGCTCGCCCGGAAGCTCGGACAGGTATCCGAGCTGGGAAAAGTCCTCGATCCGGTGGCCGACCGGGTAGCGGTGGTGGCGGGTGGAATCGTGCTGGTGATGCGTGACGCTATCTGGGCCCCCGTGGCCGTCGCGATACTGCTGAGGGAACTGGTGGTATCTATAGGCTTCTTCGTTCTTCAGGCCCGGGGATATCCCCGCATGGAGGTCAGCCGGATCGGCAAGGTCGCGACATCAGTAATCTTTTTCGGATTGGCGGCCGGAGCTGCCGGTTCTGCATTTACCAATCTCGGGCAACAGCTTAAGATCATCTCCACGTTTGTCCTTGTGGTGGGTACGGCCGCCTACTGGCTGGCCGGAGGGCTCTATATGAAAGAAGCAAGGCGCATGACGCCCGTTCAGAATTGAAAAAGGCGTTGGAGGGCCTCGGCCTCTTCCTCGAGTGGATCGTCTCTGGGGACAACCCGCGCCGTAGGAAGGCAATCTCGGCGGCCGTGGTTTCGGTCGTGATCCTGGGCGGGCTGGTGGGGTCGGCCGCCGCCTCCACGAGCAACAGAGTCCTGGGGGGCATCACGGTGGGCGGCATCCCGGTAGAGGGTCTCAGCGGCCGCCAGCTGTCGGCCAGGCTCGCCCCAGCCGCATCGGCAATGACATCACGCCCGATCAAGCTGGTGGTGGCGGACCGGAGCTGGATCCGGTCGCCGGCAGACATCGGCATCACCGTCGACCTGAAAGCCACGACGGGAAATGCAATGCGCTCGGGGCGCCACGGCCTTTTCAACTGGATGTTCCACTCTCTGACCGCCGGAGACGAGAAACTCGGCTGGTCCGCCAGGATCGACAGGAAGGCCCTCGACCGTGCGGTCGGCGACCTGGAGCGCCTGGTAAAGGTAGAGGCGGCCAACGGCAACATACTGCTGGAGGGCTCGCGGGTAAAAGTCCAGTCTCCGACCCAGGGATTCACGCTGGTATCCGGCGAGGCCCGCCGGGAGCTCGTCCGGGCCGCTCTGCGGCCTCCGAAAAGCGACAGGCTGGACCTCCCCGTAAAGATCACTTCTCCGGAGATCGGGGAAAAGGAAAC
>JBOGWH010000270.1:0-8250 GCA_050692975.1 Actinomycetota bacterium
CGGCTGCAATGATCTCCTGGATGACCTGAACGATCAGGTCGTCCGGATCGTTGAGAATCTCGACCCCCGGAGGAGCGGTAAGGTCGGAAACGTGCCTGGCGTCGCCGATCCCCATCGCCGTGATGTCCAGTTCGATCGAGGGAGGAATGTCGGTGGGCAGCGCCTGGATCGTCAGCTCGTGGATCTGGTGGTCCACCTGGCCACCCTCCTTGGCGCCGTGCGACTCGCCGGTGAGATGGATCGGAACCGAAGCGTCTATTTTCACGTCCCGGGCGACGTTGACGAAGTCGACGTGGAGGATCTGACGCCTGACCGGATGGCGGTGCACCTCCCTGGGAATCGTGAGGTACTTCGAGGAATCGACTTCCAGGTTGATCAGCACATTGGCCCCGGCCTCGGTGTGAAGCGCATGCCACATCTCCTTGGCGTCCACGGAGAGGCTGACGGGATCGAGGGAGGATCCATACAGAACGGCGGGCACCTTGCCGGCCGCGCGGGCCTGCCGGGCCGGGCCTTTGCCCGTAGCCGTGCGCACCTGTGCCTTCATAGAGACTTCCATGGGATCTCAATCAGTATATCGGGCGGCCGGGGCGGGCCTGCGCCGGGACTATTCGTCCAGGAAACTCAGCTCCGGGGGGATGGCTTCCAGGTTCTCCCCCCTGAATATCTCGGAGACCGACTCGTCCTCGAAAACCGCCTTGATGGTCGAAGCGATGATTGGAGCGATCGAGATCGTCGTGATCTTGGCCAGACGCTTGGCCGGAGGAAGGGGCATTGAGTCGGTGACGATGATTTCCTTGATGGCCGCTTCCGCCAGCCGGTCTGTGGCCGGAGGCGAAAAGATCCCGTGGGTCGCCGCGGCGATAACCTCCAGGGCCCCCTTCTCCAAAAGCTCGTCCACGGCATTGACCAGGGTGCCTGCGGTGTCGATCATGTCGTCGACGATCAGGCACCGGCGGCCTTCGACATCTCCGATCACTCCACCGCTTTTCGAGACATTGCGAATATCGGCCCGGCGGCTCTTGTTCATGACGGCGATCGGCGCGTGCAGGTGGCGAGCGTATTTGGAGGCATGGCCGGCACGCCCGGCGTCGGGGGCGACCACCACTATGTTGTCTGCGTACCTTTCCTCGACGTACTGGGCCAGGATCGGCAGCGCCGTCAGGTGGTCCACGGGGCCGTCGAAAAAGCCCTGGGTCTGGCCGCTGTGCAGGTCGACGGTCAGGACCCGGTCGGCCCCTGCGGCGGCGAGCAGGTCCATGACCAGACGGGCCGAGATCGGCTCCCGGGCGAGCGACTTGCGGTCCTGCCGTGAGTAGCCGTAGAAGGGGATGACTGCGTTGATCCGCTTGGCGCTCGCGCGCTTGAGCGCATCGATCATCAGCAGCTGCTCCATGATCATCTCGTTGACCGGTTCGGTGTGGCTCTGGATCACAAACGCGTCGGTGCCCCGGACCGACTCCTGGAAACGCACGTAGATCTCACCGGAGGCAAAGCGGTTCAGTTCCACATGGCCCAGCCGCATTCCGAGGTGATCGGCAATCTTTTCCGAAAGCTCGGGGTTGGAGCTTCCCGAAAAGATCATGGCGCGCTTTTTCACCGCGTATTCCATCAGTGCTCCCTTTCCGGCTCCCGCAAACGATTCACCTCTTGCGCTTTCTAAAGGGCCGGGCGGGCACTCCGGCTACGATCTCACCGTCGGGCACGTCCCTGGTCACCACCGACCCTGCGGCGGTGCCTGCTCCCTTCCCGATCCGCACCGGCGCGATGAGCGTGGTGTCGGAACCGGTAAACGCATCGTCTTCCACCGTCGTCCGGGCCTTCGTCCTGGTTTCCGAGTCGTAGTTGCCGGTGATCGTCCCCGCTCCGAGATTGACGTTTCGGCCGATCTCGGCATCGCCGATGTACGAAAGATGCGGCACCTTGGACCCCTCTCCGACTATGGACCCTTTCAACTCGACGAAACTTCCCGCTTTTGCCTTGGGGCCCAGCCGGGTGCCGGGCCGCAGCGATGCATACGGGCCGACCGTGGCGCCGGGGCCGATGTGGGACTCTCTGACGACCGCAAACGTGACCTCGGCGCCGTCCTCGATGATGGAATCGGCGATCCTCGTGCAGGGACCGATCGAGCAGCCGCCGCCGATCTGGGTCGCCCCCTCGATAAAAGTCATCGGGCGGACGACGGTGTCTGCGGCTATCTCGACGCCGTCGTCGACGTAGGTGGTTGCCGGATCATCGATGGTCACTCCGGCCCCGGCGAGCTGCTCCAGCTTTCTGCGCCGAAGCTCGGTTGAAGCCTCCGCCAGTTGCCAGCGGTCGTTCACGCCCTGTACTTCGAGTTCGTCATCGATAATCAAAGTGTAAACACTGCCACCCTCGAGGCCAATTAGCAGCACCGCATCGGGTAGATAGTATTCGCCACCGGGGTGGTCGTTGGTGATCTTTTCCAGCGCGGCGAAAAGCGGCTTCTTCTTGAAACACCAGGCCCCGGTCCACAGATGATCCACCCGTTTGGGTTTTCGCGACTCCTCGTCCGCCGGGTGCAGGACGCGGCCCTCGTCGTCGATCCGGACCCTCATGTACCCCCTGTGGCCGCCGATGGGACCGCAGACGAGGCTCACGTCGGCGTCGTTGGCCTCGTGCCGGTCGACCATGCTCTGGATGGTCTCGGCCCTGAGAAGCGGACCGTCGCCGGGAAGGACGACAACGCTGCCTTCCCGGCCGCTCAGAGCTTCCCGGCAGCGCCGGACGGCGTCGCCCGTGCCGAGTGGGTGCGGCTGGAGGACGAATTTCGCATCGGGTGATGCGGCTGCCACGGCCTCTCTCACCTGCCCGGCCTTGTAACCGATCACCACTACAAGCTGGTTGTGGTTCTTGCCGGCGGCGAGAGCCCGGGAAGCTCGAAGAACGTGGTGAATCAGCGGTGCGCCGGCAAGCCGATGGAGCACTTTAGGACGCTGGGAAACCAACCTCGTGCCGCGGCCGCCGGCAAGCACTACAACCGAGCGACCGGGTGTATCGGAACCCGTCAGGAGCCTACGGCTCCCGGGGAAGGAGTCGAACCCTCATTGCCCGGACCAAAACCGGACGTCTTGCCGTTAGACGACCCGGGATCGCATACATCCTCCCCATTTTCCACCAGATCGGCCTGGTGAGTCGCAACGACCTGCGCGCCCCGCCGCGTTGATGCCGCTATCTCGACGCGGGGGAAGATTCTTCTTGCCGCAGTTGCCGCGGCAAGCGCCTCGCCCTGCGTTTCGCACAGCCCGGCAATTGCCGATCCACTTCCCGTCATGATCGAAGCCATGACTCCGCAACCTGCCATCTCTTTTTTGAGGCGGCGCAGCGGGGGGTGCATTTCGAAGGCGGGCTCTTCCAGGTCGTTTCGCAGTCCCGCCGCTATTTTCCCCAGGTCGCCTTGTCTGAGGGCCTGGGCCATAGCGAGGGCGGCTTCCTGCTTCTCGCCCGGCACGCCGGGGCTTTCGATTTGATGCGGTTCGGCGAGGCGGTCAAAACCGCGGTACACCGCCTCGGTGGGAAGATTGACGAACGGGAAACCGAGCACCCACCAAAGGGTGGCTTTGGGAACGACGGCTTCCAGCCGCTCCCCGATGCCCCGTGCAATCGCGGTTCCGCCTTCAAGACAGAAAGGAACGTCGGCCCCCAGATCTCCGGCGAGAGCCTGCAGCTTAGGGTCCGCTTTGCGGCGCTTACCTGCGAGACAAATCCCCGCAAGAAGAGCGGCGGCGGCATCGGCGCTTCCTCCGCCCAGGCCCGCGCCCAGCGGGATCCGCTTGGCGATCTGCACATCGACGCCCCCCTCAAGCAGGCCCTCGCCGGCCAGAGCACTCAGCGCCGACCCTGCGATGTTGATTCCTTGGGGAAGCAAGCCCCCGAAACCCGCCGCCCACCTGCTCGACACTTTCGAACTGCCGGAGGGCGCGAGGACGAGCTCATCCGCGAGTGTTATGGACTGCATCACCGAAACGATGTCGTGATACCCATCGGTCCGCCGGCCGCCGACTCCGAGAAAAAGGTTAAGTTTGGCTCTCGCAATCGCCCGCACTTCACGGCCGGGCCTGAGGGTCTTGTAGAGAAATGAGCAGTTGCTCGCACCGTGCCAAACCTCTTCCGGATTGAGCAAGAAGGGCCGCGACTCCCAGGGAGCTATACCCGCGTTGAAGTAGCCTCTCATCCGGTAGAAATCGCCGGCCCTAGCGTTGTCGGGCTCCACTCCGATTGCGATGCCCGCTTTACCGGCAGCCCGAGCCATTTCTTCGGCGAAATCCATGATCTTCGTCCCGGCTCCCAGCGACCGCATACCGGGCCTGACCTCGACTTCCCGGATGGTCACGCTCCCCGGGAAGCTTTGCTCCAGCTTCGGAATCTTTTTCCAGACCAACTGGGCATGGCCGGCGGGCTCGTCTCCGGCCCAGGCGATCAGATAGGTGCCGTATCCTCGCCTTTGATCCTCATAGCGATCGAAATGCGACTCGGGGGTGAATCGCCGCAATTTCCGGTCGAGCACCGGCAGGTCCTTCTCATCGACCGGTCTGACGTGAACTGCGTCGGGGGTCAAGGTGCAACCCGGCCGAGTGAAGCAATCGCTTTAGCCACTTCTGCGAATTGTTGCAGGCCGAGGGTCTCGGGGCGCGCGCCGGGGTTTAAACCTGCCGCCGTCAATGCCGCCGCCACGCGATCGGCGTCCAGCCCGGTGGACGCCGCCAGAGAGTTGCGCAGCGTCTTGCGGCGCTGACTGAAGGCGCCTCTTACAACCGCCATCAACCGTGGAAAGTCAACATCCACTTGGGGGGACCGCCGGGTGATCCGCACCGCCACCGACTCCACGTTTGGTACGGGCCAAAATACGTTGGCCGGCACCCGCCCGAGCACGCGGGCCTCGGCAAAGTAAGCGGTGAGGACGCTGACGGCCCCGTAGGTCTTGGAGCCGGGTCCGGCCGCAAACCGCTCCCCCGCCTCTTTTTGAACCACCACCGTGAAATCGGTGATTTCGGGCGCTTCCTCGAGAAGGGTCGCTATCAAAGGCGTAGCGATGTTGTAGGGAAGGTTGGAGACCATCCGGTGAGGCGCCCCGCCCGTTAGCTTCTCGTAGTCGACCTTCAAGGCATCGGCTTGGACGATCCGAACGTTGTCGATGCCTCCGACGATTTCCTCGAGCGCCGGCAGCAAGCCGCGATCCAGCTCGATAGCGGTAACGGAGGCTGCGGCTTGGGCGAGGGCGGCGGTGAAGACCCCGAAGCCGGCCCCGACTTCGATTATGCGATCGGAAGGTTGGATCTCGGCCAGCCTGATCAGCCTGCGAAGGGTGTTGGGATCGATCACGAAGTTCTGCCCGAGCGCCCTGGAGGGGCGGATCCCGTACTTGCGGGCGAGTTCCCGCACCCGGGTGATGGTTGGGAGGCCGGCGGTCAAGCGCCAAGCATTACACGCCTGCTACCACTCAATCCTGACTTCGCGGATCCCGCTGCCGAGCGGGGCGATCTCCCTGTACGCCGTGTCGGACAGATCGATAACGCGGCCCTCCCCGAAAGGACCCCGGTCCCGGATCGTCACGGTCGTCGACCTGCCGTTGGCCAGGTTGGTTACCCGGACCACGGTCCCGAAGGGCAGCGTGCGGTGGGCCGCCGTCAGCCCCGGAATCGAGTACCAGGTCGCCTTTCCGGTGTCGGAATGGGAGACCTTCCGGAGCACCGGACGCTTGGTCCCCAGCAGCGTCAGCTCGTCGACGGGCTGGCGAACGACTTCGCTTCCCAGAAACACTCTGCTTTTCACCTTGCCGTCCTCATAGCTGATCTTGAACTTGCGCGCCCGCATCCCGTCCACGCCGCTGCGCTTGATCCTCCTGAGTCCGAACTCGATGGAGTCCGATTTCTCGGTCACCCGCCTGAAGGGGATCTTGGCGGGCTCTTTCTCGATCACCTCTTTGACCCGGACCACCTGGATCGGCGCTTCGGGCGAAGGACGGGAGATTATGCTCGGCTCGACCCGGTCGTGGGGGCCGAGAATGACGCCGAGCTGGCGCAACAGGGCGCCGGCCGTGAGTACGTTGGTCACAACCTGCCGGCTCTGCCCGTCCACCTCTACTGCGGTGGTCACCGGCTGGGCGACGACTATCTCTTCGCCCGTACCGACCGGCGCTCTCGGAGCCGGATTGACCAGGGCGCCGTCGGAGACCACCGACAACTCCTTGAGCACCTCGGAAACAGTCCGGCCGGTCACGCGCTCTGTGCGGCGGGCGCCGTTAAGCACCATGACGACCTCTTTGGCCCGGCGCACCTCAATATTCGGATTGCCGTCGAGAGCGGCCGATGGCTCGGGCACGACTTTGTCCCCCGGGCGCAGCTTTACCCCGGCGCGCGACAGAGCGCCCCCCACCGTGGGTGCGAAAGTGCTGAACTGCATCCGCCGGCCCGAGTCGGCGACGGTAACCTGTTTTTCGGCCCGGAAATATCCGACCCAGCTTGCAGCCAGCGCAAGTGTGAGGAGCACCCTCACTACGCCTCTCATGCGCCGCTGAACCTATCAGCAGGCGGGCAACCCGGGCAAACCAGGGTCCGCCCGAAGCCCTAAGAGATGCCGAAGATGCTCTGCGCGTTTTCCGTCGTCGCCCGGGCGACCTCTTCGACCTCGATCCCCCTGGCGGCCGCAACCGCTTCACCGACGTGGACGACCAGGCGGGGCTCATTGCTCTTCCCGCGATGGGGAACCGGCGCAAGATACGGGGAGTCGGTTTCGACCAGAAGCCGGCCGAGGGGAACGAACGCCGCCGCTTTCTGCAGAGAGCTCGCGTTCTTGTAGGACACGTTGCCGGCAAACGACACATAGCCGCCCAAATCGACCGCCCGCTGCGCCTCCCCGGTCGTACCGGAAAAGCAGTGAAAGACCAGCCGCAGACCGGCAACCGCTTCCAGCGCGGTGAAAACCTCCGGAAAGGACTCGCGTATGTGGAGAATCACGGGTTTGTTCAACGAGGCCGCCGCCTCCAGCTGGGCGGCAAAAGCCTTCTTCTGAAAAAAGGGGTCGGCGAATTCCCGGTAGAAGTCCAGGCCGATCTCTCCGATCGCGACCACCCGGGGATGGGCGGCAAGGGACACGACCTCCGCCAGGACCTCATCGTCGAACGAGGCCGACTCATGAGGGTGAACTCCCACGGCCGCCCACACCGAGTCGAACGATTCCGCCAGGTCCACCGCCCTGCGGCTGCTTGGCAGATCGGTGCCCACGGTCACCATGGACTCAACGCCGGCCGACAGCGCTGCGCCGACGACATCCTCTGGGGGCGCATCAATGGAATCGAGATGGCAGTGGGAGTCAAACCACCGGGTTGAAAGGGTCATCGGTGCCTATCCTTTACCATTGGCCTGCCGGCCAGCGTATCCGGCTCAGGGGAGCGATGACGCGATACTTCATAAGCACTGCAATTCCATACGTCAATGCCCGTCCGCATCTGGGCTTCGCGCTGGAAATGATCCAGACGGATGCGTTTGCCCGGTACCGGCGCCTTCGGGGAGACGATGTGTACTTCCTCACCGGCGCAGACGAGAACAGCCTGACAAACGTCCAGGCGGCCGAAGCCGAGGGGATCCCTACCCAGCAGCTGGTCGACCGCAACGCCGGGTTCTTTTACGACCTTAAAGATCAGCTCAACATCTCTTTCCGGGACTTTATCCGCACCAGCGTGGATCCTCGTCACCTGACCGGCGCCGCCAAGTTGTGGGAGGCGTGTGAAAGCAGCGGCGACATCTACAGCAAGGCCTACCGTGGCCTCTACTGCGTGGGGTGTGAGCAGTTCTACACTGCCGACGAGCTGGTCGATGGTCTATGTCCCGAGCATAAGACCAGGCCCGAAGAAGTTGAGGAGGAGAACTACTTCTTCCGGCTCTCGAAATACGCGGGGCAGCTGCAGGATCTGATCGAAAGCGACACGCTGAAGATCGTTCCGCATACCAGGAAGAACGAAGTGCTCAGCTTCATAAAGATGGGCCTTCAGGACTTCAGCATCTCGCGCACGACCAAGCGGGCGAAAGGGTGGGGAGTCCCGGTGCCGGGCGATCCCGACCACGTCATGTACGTCTGGTTCGATGCGCTCAGCAACTACATCAACGCCATCGACTACGCCGGCGAAGGCGACGATTTCCGCAATTATTGGGTGGGCAACCCGAACCGGACGCACGTCATCGGCAAGGGCATCATCCGCTTCCACGCGGTCTACTGGCCCGCGATCCTGCT
>JBOGWH010000271.1:0-13231 GCA_050692975.1 Actinomycetota bacterium
GTCCAGATTTGATGCGACGATGAGTAGACTGACGGTCCTCCCGGCCGGCCCTTCGCCGTGCCACTTCCTCTACGGCCGGACTTTCGAGCGTCCCCATACTCATCTTACGCACCAAATCTCGACCCTCAGCAGCAATCGTCAACGATCAGCCGGCTGTTACCGTGCCGGACATGTTCGGGTGGACGTCGCACTGGAAGTAGTAGGAGCCGGCCTCAATCGGCTCGACTTCCCAATCAACCTTCTTGGGGCCGGCAATGGGTTGCTTGCGGAAGAGGGCCTCCGACGAGCCCTGCGCCTTGAGGATCGCCACGTTGTGCGGGGCCGCCTCGCCGTTGTTGAAACTCAGCACGAACGCCTTCCCCGCAGGAATCTTCAGCTCCTTGACGTCAAAGGCGATGTTCTTGGCGGCGACGGCCACCTTCGGCCCGGCCGGCTCTGCGTGCTCCTCCTTTTTTTCCACCGCCACGACCCCGGTGGCTATCAGGCCCCCCAGCAAGAGAGGCACCAAGGCCGCACCGGTCATCAGCATCAAGTGCGGACCTCGCAGCTTCGGCCGCAGAGCGATCAGCGTGCAGGCAATGAGAAGGCTAATGGCCGTCATGAACGCCACCGCGGTGGCAACCTCCTTGGGTACGTTCAGCAGGATGCGCGACATCGAAAAAGTGAGAATGCCGATGAGCAGCAGCGCCCCCACCGGAATGGTGATCGGCAGCCAGAATCTTTCGCGTGCTTGAGCGTTCAATTAACTTTGTCCTTTGCTTGTTGTTGTGCGCCGGGGTTGAGCCTGCGCTCGAGTGTTTGCCAGTCTGCCTCGTCGGGAGCTCCCGTTTCCTCCCGGGAAGACCAGCGGAAGAATAGCACCGCAATGATCACCCAGAGCAAGGCGCCTCCGCCGATCTTCATGATGATTCCGGCCATCCGCTGGTCGGCGACTACGTCCATAAATGGCCAGATCCTGGGGGCGTCTGCGTACCACTGGTAAAGGGGCTTCTCGGCAAACGTCAGGAAGGAAGCCGGCACCGTCGGCACGATGGTTTGTCCGAACAAATACAGCATTCGGGGCGGAGGGGAAAGCCGGGGAAGCTCGGGAAGGGGGCTGAGAACCGGCCACCACATGGCCAGGGAAAGTCCGAACAGTATCGCGTGGGCCGAAAAGTGCAGCGGCTCACTGCGCACGGTGGCATCGACGAATCCGGGCCAGTGGCTGAAGACCAGATAGCCGTTGAAGGCTGCCATGGCGACCAGGGGTTTGGTGATAAAGCTCCATACGGCCCTCACCGGGCGGGGGCTGAGGAGCGGGCGGGTCATCCAGCCCGGCAAACCCATCAGTACTAGCGGCGGTGCGATAAGCGACAAAATCATGTGCTGGAGCATGTGGGCGCTGAACAGGTATCGCTCCGAGAGTTCATGCAGCGGCCACTCTCCCGCCACCCACATCGCCAGGATCCCCGCGGCGAACAACCGGGTTTGGTTGCGCGTGACCGGCGGGTCGCCGGGTGAGACGTAGCGCGGCCCCCATTTTCTGGCGGCCAATGCGTACGCCAGGAGCAGGCCACCCAGAATCACCCAGACCTCCGGATGGGGATGGTACGCGATGCCCTTCACGCCTGCGGCTCCTGTTGGGTGAAGCGGGGTAAAGCCAAAGTAGGTTCTAGCCTACCGGGCCTTTGTCGGGGACGGCGAAGGTGAAGGTCCACAACACGATGCCGAAGACGGCCAGCGCCAGGATGATGCCCAGGATGAACAGCCGGCGGAAAACCTTGCTGTCGAACTTCAGGTGCATGAACCACATGGCCACCATTGCGAATTTGACCACCATCATGATGCCGAGGATGGGTCTGAGATAGTCCTTGAGAGACGTGACGTAAACCACGGCCACTTCCGCGGCCGTGACGACCGCCAGAACGAGGGCTACCCCGACGTATTGCTTTTCGTCAGGGTGGCCTTGGGTGGAGTGCGCGTGCTCCACGGTCTGATCGCTCATGGGAATAAGTAGATAACGGTAAAGATCACGATCCATACGATGTCGACGAAGTGCCAGTAAAGACCGACCATCTCGACTTTTCCGGCGTCCTTTTGGGGAAGCCGCCCGAGCGCCGACAGCGCCGCCATCGTCAAGAGCATCAGGATCCCGATGGTCACGTGGGCGCCGTGGAAGCCCGTCAGCAGGAAAAAGGCGGACCCGAACGGGCTCGTCTTGAGAGTCAAACCCTCATGAGCGAAGGTGGTGAATTCGTAGATCTGGCCCCCGATGAAGCTGGCGCCCAGCAGGGCCGTCGCCACCAGCCAGGTCCGAAGCCGCTTGTGGTCTCCTCGCTGGATTGCGGCCAGAGCCAGGACCATGGTCAGCGAACTCATCAGCAGTACGAATGAACTGACCGATGTGTACGGGATGTCGTATATCTCCTTGCGGGTCGGGCCGTCGCCGGGCTTGTTCTTGTAGAGAAGGTAGGCGGAGATCAGCGAGCCGAAGAACAGGCACTCCGACCCCAAAAAGGCCCACATCGCCATCTTGACGTTGTCGAGCCCGGTGTATGTTGCGTGCGGGTCGTGCTCCCCGTGGCCGTGCTCGGCTACAGCTTCGGCTTGCATCTAATGGTGGCCCTCGTCGGTCTGCGGCTCCAGAATCCATCCGTAGAAACCGAAAAGCATTACGACGAGCCCCGCGACCGCCACCCCCCAGGCCTTGTACATGACTCCGTAAGCCATGATGGGAAGCCCCAGGGCTGCGACAAGCGGGAAGTACGAGGGGGAAGGCAGGTGAATGTCGTGAGGTTCCTCGGCCGGGGACTCATCCGAACCGCCTGTGGGAACCGGCACCGGACGCATCTTCGGATCCTCGGTGTACTTGCGATGCCAGAAATCATCACGGGAATGGACCTCGGGAAGTTCGGCAAAGTTGTATTCGGGCGGGGGTGAGGGAATCGTCCATTCCAGCGTCCTTCCGTCCCAGGGATCGGCGGAAGCAACCTGGCCCTTCTTCTTGCTGCTGGAATAGTTGTACATGAAGATCAGAAGCGAGGCCGCGATCGTAAAGGCCCCGACGGTGGAGACCAGGTTCCAGAGCTCCCAGCCTTTGCCCGCCTGGTAGATGTAATACCGGCGGGGCATGCCCTTGAGGCCCAGGATGTGCATCGGACCGAAGGTCAGATTGAAGCCGATGAGCATCAGCCAGAAATGCAGCTTTCCGAGCCTGTCGTTCATCATGCGGCCGGTAAATTTCGGAAACCAGTAGTACAGGCCGGAGAACAGACCGAAGATCGCCCCCCCGAACAGCACGTAGTGGAAGTGGGCGACCACGTAGTAGGTGTCCTGCTGCTGGGTGTCGTGGGGCACGATCGAATGGGTGACCCCGGAGAGGCCGCCGATTATGAACATGGCGATGAATCCCACCGAAAACAACATTGGTGTTCTGAAACGGATCGATCCCCCGACCATGGTGAACAGCCAGTTGAATATCTTGACCCCGGTGGGCACTGCGATGAACATCGTCGACAGCGAGAAAGCGATGTTGGCGGCCGGGCCGAGACCGACGGTGAACATGTGGTGCGCCCACACTCCCCATCCCATGAATCCGATCGCGATTCCCGAGAAGACCACCGCCGCATAGCCGAACAACGGCTTGCGGGCGAAGGTCGGAAGAACCTCCGACACGATGCCCATTGCAGGGAGGATCAGAATGTAGACCTCGGGGTGGCCGAACAGCCAGAACAGATGCTGCCAAAGGATCGGATCGCCGCCGTTGGAGGCGTTGAAAAAGTTGGTCCCGAAATTGCGGTCGAAGGTCATCATAAAAAGGTCGACCGCAATAACCGGCATTGCGAACAACAAAAGGAAGTTGACCACCAGAGCCATCCAGATGAAAACCGGCATCCTCAGCAGAGTCATGCCCTTGGCCCGAAGGTTGATGATCGTGACGATGAAGTTGGCCGAGGCCACGATCGAGGCAACGCCGAGGATCTGCAGCCCCATCGCGTAAAAGTCGATCCTGTGGGCGCCGGGCAGAAAACCTTGCTCGGCCGTTGCGCTGGTCAAGGGTGCGTAGCCGAACCATCCGCCATCGGGGGCGCCGCCCAGCGCCCAGCTGGAGTAGAGAAAAAGTCCACCGAACAAGAAGATCCAGTAGCTAAGAGCGTTGAGTCTCGGGAAGGCGACATCGCGCGCGCCGATCATCAACGGGATCAGATAATTGAACGCCGCTGCCCCAAGAGGCATGACCACCAGGAACACCATCGTCACCCCGTGGGCGGTGAACATCTGGTTGTAGAGATTGGCGTCGAGGATCTTGCCCTCCGGGGTCGCCAGCTGTGCCCGGATGGCAAGGGCTTCGAGGCCTCCCAATATGAAGAACAAGAATGCCGTATAGCCGTACAGGATCCCTATGCGCTTGTGGTCGACGGTGGTCAGCCAGCTGACCAGTCCGGTCTTCGCGCTGGGGCGCCGGAAAAGTCCGGAGCTAGCGGCGGGTGCTGCGGTTGCCATAGGCCTCCATCATTTCAGAGATTGTAGGAACGAAACGAGGGCAAGTATGTCATCTTCGGGAAGCTTCAAATTAGGCATTTTAGATCCCGGTTTGCGGCCCGGCGGGTCTTCGAGCCACAGCCGCAGGTTCTCGTCGGTGACCTCGAACATGGAGCCGGCGAAAGTGGTGCGGCTGGCGAAATGAGTCATGTTGGGGCCGGTCTGGCCCTTCGCATTGGTGCCCTCGATGGTGTGGCACCCGGCGCATTTGCCTTCCAGAAACAGCTGCCGGCCCCTGGCTGCGAGGGGATCGCCGGGCACTGCGGGAACCGCTTTCTGATTTTCGACCCAGCCGTCGAAGTCGGCCGGGTCGTGCGCGTATACCGTCAGGCGCATATTGGCGTGGGAAAGTCCGCAATACTCGGCGCACTGCCCGAGGTACTTTCCGGGGCGGTCGGCCTTCATGCTGAGCGGATTGATCCGTCCCGGCACCGCATCCTGCTTTCCGGCCAGCTTGGGGACCCAGAAGCTGTGGATCACATCGCCGGAGGTGATGCTGAGATACACGGCGCGGCCGGTGGGGATGTGCAGATCGGTGGCGGTGATTACGTCCTCATCGGGGTACCGGTACTCCCACCACCACTGGTGTCCGATCACATCGATTCTCAACGCATCGGCAGGCGGCTCGGCCGACTGGCGTACGATCCCGCCCACCGTGGGGACCGCCACGCCGATAAGCAGCAGCACCGGGATGATGGTCCAGGCGATCTCCAGGCGGGTATTGCCGTGGACCTGCCGGGGAGCGTCTTTGTCGGAGCGCTGCCGGTACCTGAAGAGCACGAAAACCAGAGCTCCCTCGACCAGGACGAAAACGACCACGGCAATGGCGAATACCAGGTCCCAGATCCGGTCGGATTCGACCGCGGAAGGACCCTCCGGATGCAGGAAATTCAGGGGAGCGTCCTTGGTGCAGGCACTGAGAAGAAATGCGGAAATAACCGCGGTGAGCCAGTGCAACGGCCGTAGAGAAGGTCTTGAGCCGCGAGGGCGACGATTCACGGCGTGGATGCTAGCAGATACAGTGGACTCATCTTGAAATCGAGCCTCGGCGACCTCCGCCGGCAAGTCGATCTTGTGCTGAAATCAGAAATCCGGCGGCACGGCGCTGTATTCAGGGAATGGAAAGCCCAGGGCATCGTGGAGGAATTGGAGCGTTCCGTCTTCCCCGGAGGAAAGCGGATCCGGCCTGCCCTTTGCTGCCTGGGGTACCAGGCCGCCGGCGGGCGTCTTTCCCAAAAGATCGTCAGGGCCGCGGCTTCTCTCGAGCTTCTGCACACTTTTGCTCTCATCCACGACGACATCATGGACGCGTCGCCCGAGCGCCGGGGGGGGCCTTCTGCCTACCGGCGGGCGGCGGGGCGCTTCAAAAGCGGCGAGGGCATCAACGAGCCTGAGCGCCGGGGACTCTCCGCGGCGGTGCTGGCGGGGGACCTGGCCCTGGTCCTTTCGGACCGGATGTTTGTGGAATCGGGCTTCGACGCCTCCGATATCGCGCGGGCCTGGGACCCTTTGACCCAGATGCGCCTTGAGGCGGTGGGGGGCCAGTACCTGGATCTGGTGACCAGGGGCACTCCGGCGGGGGCTCCGGACGGGGCTTTGACGATAGCGGCGCTGAAGACGGCGGGGTACAGCGTCAAGGGCCCTATGGTGTTCGGTGCGAAACTGGCGGGCGCCGACGAGGGCCGCTTGGCGGCGCTGTCGGCTTTCGGAGAAAAAGTGGGGATTGCCTTTCAGCTGGCGGACGACCTGGCCGGGCTTCTGGGCGATCCCGCGGTGACCGGCAAGGACGCCGAGGCCGATGCCCGGCGGGGGAGCCCCACCCGGCTCATCGCTCAGACGATGCAAATGGCGTCGCCCTCCCAGCGAAAGACGGTCAGGGCCATCTGGGGAAACCCTCACTGCACGGCCGCCGATCTCGGCAAGATCCGTGCTCTTGTGGTGGAAACGGGTGCGGTTGCCGCCGCCGTCGACGAGATCAAGACGATGGTAAGCGAGGCATCGGCGCGCCTGGGGCAAGCCAAGCTCAAGCCCGGGGCGGTCGGGATGCTTTGCGACCTGGCGGGCTCGATCGCCGCCGCCGCGACCATGCCGTGACCATTTCGCAGGCCCGGATGTACCGTGCCAGTCTGGAGCACTTGTAATTGAAAGGAGTACCGATGAAACGAGCACTCGCAGCAGCCGTGATGATTGCGGCGCTGGCAGCCTGTGGCGGCGGCGCCGAAACCGGGTCGGGCGGTGGCGCCGAAACCGGGTCGGAGGAGGCCGGGAAAGAAAAGGTGAAAGACGGGTCGATGGACGCAATGCATCACGGGGACGAGAAGGCTTCCTGCGATGTGACCGAAGGAACCATGAAAATCGTGGCGAAGAACTCAAGGTTCGACCTAGACTGTATGGCGGCGAGGGCGGGACAGCCTTTCAAGATCGAGATGGACAACCAGGACGATCTCCAGCACAACGTGGCGATCCACAGGGGCGACAAATCGGTCTTTCGCGGAGAAATCGTCGGAAAGGGCCAGACCACCTACGACGTGCCGGCCGTCCCGGCGGGGACCTATGGATTCCACTGCGATGTTCACCCGGACATGAAGGGGACCTTCAAAGCAACGGCTTAACTGATTGCCGTCGTCTCCCCGTGTTCAAGCTGATCGGCGACTACACGCAGGGCCAAAGCCTTAACCTTAGCGACGGCTTCAGTTTGGGTCTCCCCATAGGCAAGGGTTCCCGGAAGTTCCGGAACTTCGGCAATCCATCTGCCGTCGGTTTCCATTTCCAAATCGAGTGTGAATTTCATCTGATCTTCTTAACAAGTCAATCATAAGACTTGGGAAGGCGCGGGCCTTTCCCAGTGGAGCGTCCGTCAGGTTTGTTGGCAAGGTTCGGACGAACTCCGGGCCCCACAATGGGGACACGAACGCGGGCATGCGAGCGGACGCAACCCTTAGAGTCTCGAGGTTGTAAATAAAAACGATTTTCATTATCATTGTCGGGTGCGCCGCCTTGCCCTGCTTACCGTCTGCTTGCTGGCCGCTTCCTGCGGTGGGAACCAGGCGGCCACCGGATCCCGCAAGATCTCCGTTGTGGCTTCGCTTTATCCGCTGGCATTTCTTGCCGAGGAGGTGGGCGGGCGGTTTGTCCAGGTTAGAAACCTCACTCCCCACGGCGCCGAACCACATGACCTGGAGCTCAAGCCCGCCCAGGTAGCGCTGCTGGGGGAAGCCGGCCTGGTGCTGTATCTGGGCGGGGGCTTTCAACCTTCCGTGCGCGACGCCCTGACGGGGGGCTCCGGCAACGCCGTCGACCTGCTGGCCGGGCAAAAGGAACTGTCCACGGGCTCGGCGAGCGGCAAGCTCGATCCGCACGTTTGGCTTGCGCCGGCGCGCGCAGCCGAGATGGCCCGGGTGGTCCGGCAGCGCCTGGAGGCAGTCGATCGCCGCCACGGCGCGATTTATCGCGCGAATGCGGCTTCCCTCACGCAAAGGCTCGAGGCCCTCGACGCGGAATTCAGCCAGGGGCTCAAACAATGCGCCCGCCGGGCGATTGTGACCAGTCACGAAGCATTCGGATACCTTGCCGAGGCATACCGTCTGGAGCAGATCGGCGTTTCGGGGCTGGATCCTGAGGCCGAGCCGACCCCCGGACGCCTTAAGCAAGCAGTTGATTTCATAAGGCGAACCGGCGCGACCACCGTCTATTTTGAGTCGCTGGTTTCTCCCGCCGTAGCCAGGACGCTGGCGAGGGAGGCAGGGGTGGCAACCGCCGAACTGGATCCCATCGAGGGCAAGCCCGCCGGTGGCGACTACTTCAGCGAGATGCGTCGAAATCTCGCTCAGCTGCGAAAAGGCCTGGAGTGCATCTAGCTGGCTCAGAGGTCTTCCGGCTGGAGGGCGCCCGGGTGGTGCTCGATTCTACGGTCGTTCTCGACGGAATCGATTTCTCCCTGTGGCCCGGTGAGTTTCTGGCTCTGCTCGGCTCAAACGGCTCGGGCAAGACAACCCTGGTCCGCACGCTTCTCGGCCTGGTGCCGCTGGCCTCGGGTTCGATCGGCCTTTTCGGAGAGCCACTCGAACACTTCCGGCAGTGGTATCGAATTGGTTTCGTTCCCCAGCGCGCCGCCGCCGCCCCGGGAGCGCCGGCCTCGGTGATGGAGGTCGTCATGTCCGGCAGGGCCGGCCGGAGCCGTCGGCTGCGGCCCTACGGACACGAGGACCGCGAGGCGGCGGCTTCAGCGCTTAAGGCCCTGGACCTGCAGGAAATGTCCGCAGTCCCCGTCTCCCGGCTCTCCGGAGGGCAGCTGCAAAGGGTCCTGGTCGCCAGGGCACTTGCAACCCGCCCCGACGTGCTCGTTCTGGACGAGCCCGTGGCGGGAGTTGATCTTGAGCATCAAGAGATGCTTGCCCGAACCCTTGGGGAGCTCAACGGGGAGGGCACGACCGTCCTGCTGGTGGCTCACGGACTGGGTGCGATGGAGGACCTGATCACACGGGAAGTGGTCATGCATGCCGGCGAGGTCACCTATGACGGGCCTCACCACGCCCACCATGTGCACGCCGAGCACGTCCACCACCCCGAGGTGCATCTGGTGGCGTCGCCACTGGACCGCGCGGTGGGGCGTGACTGATGGACCCCTTCAATTTCGCATGCTCCACCCTTGGCATCGGCTTCGCCTGCCTGAAGTTCATGCAGAGAGCCGTGTTGGCGGCCGGTATTGTCGGAATCGCCGCCCCGGCCGTGGGCGTCTACCTCGTGCAACGGCGGCTTTCCCTGATGGGCGACGGCATCGGGCACGTGGCGTTCACGGGGGTTGCAGCGGGGCTGTTTGCGGGAGTCTTCCCCGTCCTTACCGCCCTGGTTGCAGCGGTATTGGGCGCCGTGATCATCGAGATGCTTCGTCAACGGGGCCGTACCGCCGGGGACGTCGCGCTGGCGGTGGTCTTTTACGGCGGCATTGCGGGAGGGATCTTGCTGGTTAGCCTCTCGGGTTCATCGGGGACCAGCCTTCTGCCCTATCTGTTCGGTTCCGTCCTGACGGTCGGAGGGCGTGACCTGGTCGTGGTGGCCGTCGCCGGAGCAGTTATCGTGGCCGTCACTCTGCTGTTTCAAAAGGAACTGTTCGCGGTGACCTTTGATGAAGACGTGGCGAGGGCCTCGGGGCTGCCGGCGCGCTTTTACAACCTGCTCGTGTCCGTTGCCGCCGCAGTCACGGTGGCCGTCACCATGCGGGTTGTGGGGATCCTGCTCGTGTCGGCTCTGCTGGTGCTGCCGGTAGCGGCCGTCCAGCAGCTGACCCGCAGTTTTCGCTCGACGGTGATGTATGCGTGTCTGCTGGGCTTTCTGGTCTCGATAGCCGGGTTGATCCTCGCCTTCTATGTCGACGCCGCCCCCGGGGCGACCATAGTCTTGAGCGTCATTGCATCGTTTGCCGTGATGCGTGTCATCGGTGCGCGGCGGCCCGTTTCCGCCGGGGCGGCTCGGTGAGTCCGGTCCGCCGGCCGGCCGCGGTGCGGAGGCCGACCCGCCAGCGCACGGCGATCGTCGAGGCCCTTGCTAAAGCGCCTGGATTCAGGTCCGCTCAGGAGCTGCACGCCGATCTCATGCGGCAGGGGGGCCGGATCGGCCTCGCCACCGTTTACCGGAACCTGCAGGCTCTGGCCGACGCCGGAGAGGTCGACGCCCTTCGCACCGACGCCGGAGAGATGGCTTACCGACTGTGCGGGGAAGATCACCACCACCACCTGGTATGCCGCGACTGCGGGGCCACCGTTGAACTCGTTGCCGACCAAGTGGAGGAGTGGGCCGCCCTGGTGGGCCGCCGCCACGGGTTTTCGGATGTAACCCACACCGTCGAAATCTTCGGACTGTGCGGCTCCTGCTCGGCATGAGGCCCACTCTCGACGGCGCGCCTCGCAGGTTCATCCGGGCCCGCTGGTAACCTCGAGATATGGTCATGGCACCCCCCCGGATAGCTATAGTCGGAGCAACGGGCGCCGTCGGGCGCGTCATGCTCGATATCCTTCACGAACGCGGGTACCCGTCGTCGCAGCTGTTGGCAATCGCATCCCAGCGTTCGGCCGGCAGGGAGTTGCCCTACGGCTCCGGCACGCTTTCCGTCGAGCCGCTTTCTGCCGGGCTATTCGGGGAGGGTGATTTAGCGCTGCTGGACACGCCCGATGACGTCGCCCGTGAGTGGGGGCCCAGAGTCGTCGAGGCTGGGGCTGTGGCGATCGATAACTCCGCGGCGTGGCGCATGGATCCCGGTGTGCCCCTGGTCGTCCCGGAGGTAAATCCCGAGGCAGTCTGGGTCAACGAGGGAATCATCGCTTCCCCCAACTGCACCACGATAGGCGTCGTGGTTCCGGCTGCAGCGCTCCATCGGGAGTTCGGCCTGCGGAAGATGATCGTGTCGTCGTACCAGGCGACTTCGGGCGCGGGCCAGGCCGGAGTGGATGCCCTCCATTCAGAAACCGCCCGGTTTGCCGAGCAGGGCGAGGACTGGAGGGGCCCGGCTTCGGACTGTTTCGCGGCGCCCATCGCCGGCAACCTGATTCCTCGCATCGGCTCGGAGATGGACGACGGCTACACCTCCGAGGAACTGAAGATGCTGCGCGAGAGCCGCAAGATAATGGGCCTGGAGGATCTTGAAGTCGTGTGTACGTGCGTCAGGGTTCCGACCGTTACCGGCCATGGGGCGTCGGTGTGGGCCGAATTCGAGGAGCCGGTGCGCCTTGACGTGGCCGAGAAGGCGTTGAGGGAAGCACCCGGAGTCGAGTGGTCGGATCTTCCCAACCCCCTGGCGGCCGCCGGGTCCGATCCCTGTTTCGTCGGGCGCCTGAGGCCCGACCCGTTCAACCCCAGGGCTCTGACCTTCTTCACGGTCTCGGACAATCTCCGCAAGGGGGCGGCATTAAACACAGTTCAGATCGCAGAACTGCTCATTTCTTAGGGCCCGAGTAAACTTGGCCTACGGGATGTAGCGCAGCTTGGTAGCGCGCTTCGTTCGGGACGAAGAGGTCGTGGGTTCAAATCCCGCCATCCCGACTCACTCTTTCCGGGAGCTTGTCTTGGATTTTCGCCAAGTCGTAAAGAAACGCAGGATGGTCCGGAATTACGACGGGGCCCCGGTACCCCGGGAGGCCATCGAACGCATCATCGGCACGGCGCGGCGGGCTCCCAGCGCCGGGTTCTCCCAGGGCCAGGTTTTCGTCGTGGTGACCGACGCGGGCATGAGGGTGAGAATCTCCGAGATTCTTTCCGAGCCCGACTACGTCGCCAGGGGCTTTCAGCCGTGGTTTTCGAGGGCGCCGGTGCATGTCGTCTGTTGCGTCGACGAGGAGGCTTACCGCTCGAGATATTCCGAAGCCGATAAGGCCAAGGCGGGCTCCCCAGATGAGTGGCCGGTGCCCTACCCTTTCATCGACGCAGGAGCGTCATTGATGCTGATGCTGCTGGCCGCGGTGGACGAGGGCCTGTCGGCGGGGTTCCACGGCTTTGAGCGGGATCACCGGCCCCACCTTCGCCGCCTGCTCGCCATTCCGGACGAAGTCACGCCCTTCGGCCTCGTCACGATCGGCCGCGCCGCCGGCGAGCAGCGACCCGGCTCTCGCAGCCGCGGCTGGAAGCCGCAGTCACAGGTAATCCACTGGGAGTGCTGGCAGGACAGGGCCTAGATCAACAGGCCCTCGTCGTCGGGCTCATCGCGGGCAACCAATTCAAGCACCGATGCCTCCGGAGGGCAGAGAAAGCGAAAGGGGGCGAATTTGCCGGTGCCCAGCCCCGGCGAGACGAACAGCCATCTCCCGCCGAAGTCCGAGGCTCCCCGCGCGTATCGGGACGGCAGGTCGGAGTTGGTGACCACCGCCCCGATGAAGGGCAAGCGCACCTGGCCACCGTGAGTGTGGCCCGAAACGACAAGATCGTAGCCGGCCTTGAAGGCGTCGGTGTACGGCGACGGGTCGTGCACCACGCAGACGGCAAAATCGGCGAAGGGCTCGCGCACCAATAGCTCGCGGTCGTCGCGATTGAGAAACGGGTCGTCCAGTCCGGTGATCTGCGCACGGATCCCGTTCAGGTCGGCCTGAATGCTCCGGTTGCTGAGGATCTCCCAACCGCCTTCGGTCAGTCCGGCCCTGAAGGTGCCCGTCGGATTCCGCCTCGTGCCCACTTTCTTGCGGCCCGTGAAGTAGTCAAGGTAGTTCTTGAGCACCGGGGCGTAATAGTCGGAGGATCCAAAAACGACGTAACGGCCCAGCTTGCCGTTGAGGCTGTTGAGAAGCCTTACACATTCGCGGACGGATTTGGGCCCGCCGAGCAGGTCGCCGGTGGCCAGGACGAGGTCGTAGGTGTCGTCCGCGAGACTTTCCAAGAATGAGATGAGGCGGTAATTGTCGGGTATGAGATGCAAGTCGGAGACCTGAAGGATGCGCAGCGGCTCCGCCCCTTCCGGCAGGACCGGAATCCGGTAGGTCTTAAGCGAATAGCGTCGGGCCTCCATCCAGGCATAAAAGGCGAAGCCCTCGATTGCGGCCGCCGCCAGCGCGGCAAGATATTTCTTCTTCACCGGTTCTTTCTACCCGTTTTGGTCAGGCCAATACGTTTAGCCGGTCCACCAGCTGCCGGAGGCGGCCGAAGGTGGCGCGATCGAATCTCAACGCGATGCGAGGCAGTTCGATTACATCATGATCCCTAATCTCCCCCTCGGAGGGCTCTACCCGTT
>JBOGWH010000272.1:0-16016 GCA_050692975.1 Actinomycetota bacterium
CACCCGGTCTCTGACCGAGGGGACCGCGATGGTCAGCCCGGCGGCCAAAATAATGACCAGGATGGTGGGAACCAGCCACCCTGCCTCGGCCCTCAGAAATCCTCCACCCGCAGGTTTTGCCCGCCGGCGGCTTCCCGGCGCGCGGGGTGCCTGCCGCGGCTTGCGGCGGGCGGGCGATTCTTCGGCGAGTCCGGCGTTTTCGAGGGCGGCTCCGAATGCCGCGGCGTCGGGGAATCTCTCGTCGCGCGCCGGGTTCAAGCAACGCATGATGGCAGCTTCAAGGGGGCCCGCAACGTCGGGGCGCACCCTGCGCAGCGGCGGTGGGGGCGAGTCGAGGCGGGCGGTCGCGGTTGCGATTTCACCTTCTCCCGAGAATGCCGGATTTCCGGTGAGGGCCTCGTACATCACAACCGCGAGGGAAAAGATATCGGCGCGCCCGTCGGGCTCGATTCCCTCAACCTGTTCCGGCGCCAGATAGCGGACCGTTCCGAGCACGGCCCCGCTGTCGGTCAGGCTGGCCTGGGCGAAGGCCGCCTTGGCAATTCCGAAATCGCCGACCTTGACGTGCCCGTGCTCCGAAAACAGGATGTTGGCCGGCTTGATGTCCCGGTGCACCACCCCCTGGCGGTGAGCATACGAGAGGGCGGCGCAGGCCTCGGCGCCTATGCGGGCGACGGTTTCGGGGTCTAGGCGGCCCCGGGAGGAGACCATGTCCCTCAAAGTTCCGCCGGCAAGGTACTCCATAACGATGAAGGGAAGCCCGTCGTCCGAGCCGGTGTCGAAGATGGAGACGATGTTGGGATGGGTCAGCCTCGCTGCGGCCAGGGCTTCGATTCTAAAGCGCTCCCGGAAGGTGGAATCTTCGTTTAGATGCGAATGAAGCACTTTGGCGGCGACCGTTCGGCCGAGCACGTTGTCGACCGCCCGCCACACAACCGCCATCCCGCCGCGGGCGACCTCGCTTTCAAGGAGGTAGCGGCCTCCCAGCAGCCGGGCGGTCAACCGCCGTAGTAGATGCTGTGGCTGTCGGTGGCGACCGTGTATTTCTTCAAGGCGTCGATGCGCTTGACCACGAAGGTCTGTGCTTGCTTCCTTACGATCACGCTCACGGTCCGGGCGCTGGTGTCGATCGAGAACGTAACAAGCTCGACGTCCTTTTCCTTGATGTACTCCCGGATGGCGACCTCGGGATTGGCAAGCTGCCCCTTCGTCTTTATGTCCAGGGCCCCCTCCTGGGCGGCGCCCTGAGCCGCCGACGAAACCGTATAGCGCACCCACAGCAACGAGCCGCCTTCAAGAACGATCAGCCCGGCGATGGCGAGCATCAAAAGGATCTTTATCAGCCATCCGACGACGATGCCGGATTCATCTCTGAGGAAGTTGAATTGCTTCACAACTTAGATTGTGGCATGCACGCGGTTATCCCGATTCGACCGGCGGCCGCCGGCGAATCAGCCCTGCGATCCATTTCGCTTCTTCCAGCCCCAGCACCCTTGCGGCCAGGGCGTAAACCGCGACGCCAGCGGATATCGCGACCACGACCGAGCCCATCGTCGGGGTGAATCCCCCGGCGGGCACCGAGGAGGCCGCAAGCCGGGCCGCCCCGCCGGTCAGGGCGGCGGCCGCCAGTGTGCGGGCAAGAGCCGGCCACCCCCAGCCGACCGGGCGGGAAAGCCTTCTTCCCAGCATGACCGCGCCGGCCGCCGAAGCCACCGCGTAGGAGGCGGCGTGCCCTATGGCCAGCCCGGCAATGCGCATCGCCGGGTCGGTAAAGGACACGAACAGCACCAGATCGACTACTACGTTGACCACAAAGGCGCCCAGGTTGATCAGCATGGGAGTGCGGGTATCACCCAGCGAATAAAAGGCCCGCAGGATTACGTAGAAGGTGGAGAAAAAGAAGATGCCGGGGGCCCAGGCCCGCAGCACTGTAGCGACGAGGTCGGTCGAAGCCGAAGTTGCGACGCCGTGCTCGAGCAGGACCTTGACCAGTTGGGGCGCTATTGCCAGGTAGCCGGCGATTGCGGGGAGCACAAAGAAGGCGGTCCTGCGCAGGCTCGAGTTGAGGACGTCGGCCACCCCGGTGTAGTCGCCGGCCACCGCTTTTTCGGTCATGAGTGGAAAGGCCGCGGTTGCAATCGAAACGGCGAGCAGGCCGTGAGGCAGCTGAAAGAAAACGAATGCGTACTGGTAGGCGGTGACTCCCCCCTGCACCCTGTTGGCCAGGACCATCGCCACGGCCAGGCCGGCCTGATTGGTCGCCACGTATCCGAGCATGTAGGCCGACAGCTTCGCCAACGTCCTGAAGCGGGCGTCTCTTAGCGTCGCGGGGCGGCGAAGGCGGTAGCCGATGCGGCGCAGCGACAGCCACGGTATCAGGCCCATCAATGCGACTCCGGCGGTCGTTCCCAGCCCCAGCAGCCACAACGACTGCACCGGGAGGCCGGCCAGGCCGCGCTGAGGGCGGGGGACCAGCAGCGCGAATGCGATCATCGTGGCGGTGACGGCGAGGTTGTTGAGCACCGGGGCGAACATGGGGACGCCGAAGCGGCGGTGCGCATTCAACACCGCTGTCGAGATCGTCGATAGCCCGTAAAAGACAAGCTGGGGCACGAACAGGCGAAGCAGAAACGTCCCGGCCTCCTGCTGAAGCTGTGAGTGGGGGGAAAGAACCGTGTACAACCGGAAGATCCACGGCGCAGCGACGATCCCCAGCAGCGCGATAGCCGCCAGGAGCAAAGTGGCGACAACGGTCAGCCGGGAGATGAACTCGAAGGCCTGGCCTTCCCCGTCGTTCTGGCGCGTCTGTATGTAAACGCGGATCAACACCGAAGACAGGATCCCGCCCAGCACCAGTTCGTAGAGGATGTTGGGGGTCGTGTTGGCGAGGTTGTAGGTGTCGGCCAGGCGGCTCTCGGCTACCCCCAGGGCGAAAGTCATAGCCCCCAGCCGCAGGAAACCGGTGAGCCTGGAAGCGGCGGTCCCGGCGGTGGCGACGATCGCGCCGCGGCCGGAATCCGCTGCGGAACTCACTTATGCAGCCTGCGTGAAATCGCGCCCGCGCTCCACCAACCGACCAGAAACAACGCCGCTCCCCCGGTGATCGCCACGGCCACCACGTTGTAGGCGGTGGACCGGATCGTGAGGCGGGCATCGGAGATGGTGATTCCCGTCGGCGTCTGAATGCGCACACGCAGGGGAAATGTGCCGGTGGCCTGTGCGACCGTGCGCACCTCGATCGTCTGGTTCGGTGGCTGCAGCTTGTCGATGTGAATGAGGTTGCCTTGCGGAAACTTCAACTTGTCCGAATCGAGCCTCAGTACGACGTCGACCGGGTAGCCGAGGGTCGAGTTGACCGACAGTGGGATCACCCCGGTTCGCGAGGTGAGGGTAATGGTCTGCGGACCGGGCGCCCTGACCCGTTTCATTTCCGCTTCCACCGTGGGCAGGACGGATGCGGCGAATCCCCGGCCCACCGCCCGGCGCGCCCGATCTTTCCACCAAAAGGAGCTCTCGGCGATCAGAAGGCGGTTTTGCAGCAGCCGCAGCCGGTCGGGCGGAGGGCCGAGGTCGGCGTACCGGGCAATCGCCCTGAGCCCGGTGCGGATCGACGAGAAATATTCCGCCGGCGGGGCTTCCGGCTCGTCCTCCAGCACACTTTGGAGAGGCGCCGGCCGGCCACCCACGGGCGGGGCCAGCTGATCGGCCATCTGATCGATGGTCATCGGCCGCATCCACGGGTTGCTCTCCAGCGCCGCCAGGATGCCCTCGATCTGGCTGCGGCTGGGCGACCAGTCGATCGGGGCTACGGCCACCACTCCCCGCTTCAGCGCCGGCCGCTCCAGCATGATCGTAGCGGTGTCGGCCAGGAAGTTCTGCCGGGCGACTATGGCGTTTTGGCCGGGGGATCGCTTGAGCTTGTCGGCCAGGCCGGTGTCCTCCACCACGGCCAAAAGCGGGCCCGTGCGTGTCGCCAGCCGCACCGGGGCCGCTTCTGTGAGGTGCTTGGGAGACTCCCGCAGCGACTTCGGTGAGACCACGACCCGGTCTACTCCAGAGCGCTGCAACTCGGAGAAGGTCCGCTCGTCCAGTGCACTTCCCCCGGTGAGCAGCCAGCCGGGCAGGGGGGAGGCCCCCAGGACACCGCCGGGATCCTTGCCGAGGCGGGTCCGGGACTCGGAGACCTGGGCCTGTGCCCGGTCCTCGAGGCTGGCCCGGACCAGTGTCGTAAGCGACGTGTCCGAGTACGGCATCGGCAGGACTCTTTTCTGGGGGCGAGAGGCCAGTAGCTTGAGGCGCGCCAGGGTTGATTCCGCCTGTTTGGCGGCGGGGTCCTCTCTCTTCACGCCGACCACCCGGCTTCCTTTCGTTCTCAGGAACCCGCCGGAAAGGTCGGCAAGCATATCGATCAGCAGGCCACTTGGAGCAATGGTCACCGGCAGTTCCGGCCGGCGGTCGAGTGCGTCGATGATGGTGCGAACCCGACCCGAGGTCAATGCCTTTTCCCGGGAGGCCGAACCCACCGAATCGGGCCGGCGCGCGCTTGTGTAAAGGGGAGGGGAATGGATCGGCACCACCAGAGCGACGCCGAGTGGTTGCAGCACGGGAGCGTTGAAAAAGACCATGTGAGTCACGATCGCGTCGGCGGAAGTTCTCTCCGTGCGAACAACGATCCTTACCGGGTACGCCCTGTCGTCGGCCGACCTCATAGCGCTTATCTCGCTCAGCGGTTTTTCCACGGTGATCGTGCGCCTGCCGCGCGCCTCGACCTCTCCCTCCACGTCGAAGGTGTCGGAGCCCAGCACCGCTCCCAGCCGGCCGTCGATTGTGTTGTTGAGATGCGACCTGCTGCGAATCCGGTCGTGAATGAAAAGCGAAACCTGAAGCTCCTTGGCCGGCTTCGAAGAGGAATTCGACAGGCTCAGCCCGATGCGCAGGGTGTCCTGGGGGCCCAGGAAGGCGGGGAAGTCGGTAAGGCTGGCTTTCAGCTTTCCCGCTGCCGAAGAAGACTGCTGGGCGGAAGCGGCTGCAGGGACCAGCCAGGCTAACCCTGCCGCCAGCGCAGTGATTGTCGAGGCGGCTTTGCGCACGATCAAAAGAATATCGCCCGAAGCTCCGAAATCCCGAAGGCGGCCGCGGCGAGCGCCAGTCCCCCTCCGACGATCCACCGCAGCTTCGCCTCATCGGCGGCGATCGCCAGTTTGGCCCCAAGCCGGGCCCCGGGTATCACACCGGCGGCCAGCAGGCCGGCGGGGACCCAGCTGACGTTTCCGGCCAGGGCCTGCCCGGCGACGTTGGGAATCGACATCAGGGAGATGGCGGCGAGCGATGTGCCCACCGCCGTCTTGACGGGGAAACCGCCGAAGCGGATCAGTGCCGGTACGATCAAAAAGCCGCCCCCGATCCCCAGCAGGCCCGAGAAAAAGCCGGCAATCACTCCGAGCGACAAGCCGAAAACGGCCCCGTGATGCCGCTGCGGCGGCGAGGGGCCGGACCGGGCCGTGTTGCGCAGGGCAAGCACCGCAAGAACCCCGGCGGTGGCCACCATCAGCAGATGACCGTTGATCGATCGGGTGGCCAGCGCCCCTCCGAACGACGCAAGAGCTCCGGGGATCGCCATCCGAATCGCCGTTGTCGAATCGATCAGTCCCTCTTTGCGATAGGCGTAAGCACCGGTAAGCGCCGCCGGCAGGATCGCCGGGACCGTGGTCCCGATCGCAAGGTGGGGGCCGAGCCCGATCAGGCGCACCAGCGGCGTGGCGACCACGGCGCCGCCCACTCCCATCGCCCCCGAGACCACCCCGGCCGAGATTCCTGCTGCCAGAAACGCCGCGAACTGGGTCGCGCTAGGAAACTGCGGCTCCGATCGCTTCCAGATTTTCTTCCGGGGATTCGGTTGGCACAGAGCAGCCCGGCGCCAGCAAAAGGCCCTTTCCGCCGGTTTCCGCAACGGCCGCTTGCCCCTGGCGGAGTATCTCCGCCGCAGAGGATTTCAGCAGGGCCGTGGCGTGGTCGATGCCTCCCATAACCGCCTTGCCGGATATCTGCGAACCCTCCGCCAGAGAGGGATTGTCCGGGTCGTGATCCGACCAGGAGACCGCCTGGGCTTGAAGCGTCTTTGCCAGTTCGAAGTGGACGGCGCTTCCGCATAGGTGCAGTACGTTGAACCAGGCATCTTCGGCTAGTGAGCCGAGCACCTGCCGGTCGTAGCCTGCGGCGATCTCTTCGTATTGCGGCAAATCCATGACCCCGGCGGTGGCATAGCCGGAGACGGCGTAGAAGATCCCCGCGGCTCCGGCCTCTATTGATTTCTTCGAGAAGTCGATCAGGGCGGCGGTGATGGCTTCAAGGGCGGCGGTAGTCGGGCCGGGTGCGGCGAGCATGTCCGACAAAAGCCTGCGCCTGTCCTTCCCGACGAGATAGCCGGCCACGGTGACCGGAGAGAAGACGGTCTGCAAAACCGGTACGCCGGGGCCGAGATCGGCGGCCACAATGCGCAGCGCCTCGACCTGATCCGCAAGCGACGGCGCCGAGGCGTCCGTTTCGCCAACCGCTTCCCAGTCGGCGATGTCGTTTACCGCCTGTCTCTCGAGCACCGGGGCGGTGCGGAATCCCTCCGCCGACCGGTAGGTCGACCCGAAGGCCTCCGCGAAGCAGCAGGCTCTGGGCTGCAACTTCACGAAATCCCAGTTGTAGCGGCGGGCGCGGGCGGCGGTAACCGCGGCCAGGTCCTGCGGTGACCATTCCTCCTTGAAGGTGTGGCCCCACCATCCTGCGGGCGGCCTGTCGGCAACATCCAGGGCGAGCGCCGCTCGTACCCGTTGCGATGACTGCATCGCATGATTGTACGGGGCGCCCCGCCCGGCCGTGATTTACTCAGGGGGATGCCGCAGGATCCCCTGGTCTTCATCGACCCCGGTCACGGCGCCCACGATCCCGGCGCAGGGATGCCGGAGCGCCCCGCCCGCATCGACGCCCTTCGGGAGGGGCTCGCAGCTTCGGGCGTCGCTTTCGACCTGGTGGAGCCGGCTCCGGCCGATCGCGCGGATGTCGTTCGGGTTCACACGAGGGAGTATCTCGATTGGCTGAAGTCCTACTGCGCCGGCGGGGGAGGGTGGATCGACGCCGATACTCCTGCAGGTCCCCAATCAATGGAGGTGGCGCTGCGGGCGGCGGGAGCCTGCTGCGCGGCGGTCGACGCCGCGCTCCAAACCGGCCGGCGGGCATTTTGCATGGTTCGCCCGCCGGGCCACCATGCCCGCCCCGATCGAGCGATGGGCTTCTGCCTTATCAACAACGTAGCGGTCGCGGCGGCGAGAGCCGCAGCGGGGGGCATAAGGCCCGCCATAGTCGATTTCGACGTTCACCACGGCAACGGCACCCAGGAGATGTTTTACGAAGACCCCCGGGTTTTGTACGTCTCGATCCATCAATGGCCGTGGTATCCCTGGGAAAACGGCGACCTGGAGTATGCGGGGGAGGGGCCCGCACGAGGAAGCAACGTAAACATCCCGATGCCCGAGGCCAGCGGGGACGAGGTCTATCTGGAGGCCTTTGACCGCATAGTGACGCCGGTGCTGCAGCGCTTTGGACCCGAGATGCTCATCGTTTCGGCCGGTTTCGACGCCCACGCCTCCGACCCTCTCGGGGGCCAGGCGGTGACCGGCGCAGGCTTCGCAGCGATGTCTGCGTTGCTGGTATCGGCGGCCGAGGACCTGTGCGGCGGCAGGGTGTTTTTCGCTCTGGAAGGCGGGTATAACCTGGACGTCTTAAAAGAAGCGGCGCCGGCCGTGATGGCCGCGCTGGGCGGCAATGGACCTGCCCACAAGGGAGAGACGGGAGAGAAAACGGAATGGCTGGATCCGATAGCCGAATTTCATCTGAAGCGAAGGTAAAGGCCGCCCGCCTGCCGGCCGATAATTTCTGAGATGAACGCCTCTAGAACTTCTGTGGCTGCAGGCCCGGTCGACGTGGAAGAGTATCTGCGCACGGTCGTGGAAAACGACGCCTCCGACCTGCATCTGAAGGTCGGCGAGCCCCCGGTCATTCGGGTGGACGGGGCGCTGCGGCGCACGGAATTCCCCGTGCTGACCGAATCCGACACCGAACGACTTACCGCCGAACTGATGACCGAAAAGGCCCGGCGGGAGTTTGCCGAAAACGGAGAGGCCGACTTCGCCTACAACTCCGAGCACACCGGCCGGTTCCGCTGCAACGTTTACCGCCAGCGCGGCAAGGTCGGCGCCGCACTGCGCCGCGTTTTCGCCGGCTCGGCCAACTTCGAGGAACTCCACCTGCCTCATGCGGTGCAGCGGCTTGCCGAAGAGCACCGCGGTTTGATTTTGGTCACCGGTATGACCGGATCGGGCAAGACGGCCACGACCGGAGCGATGATCGACTACATCAACCGAAGCCGCGCCTCTCACATCATCACGATCGAAGATCCGATTGAGATCCTGCACACCGACGCGATGTCGCTGGTCAACCAGCGCGAGATCGGCCTCGACACCTCCGACTTTCTTCAGGCCCTCAAGCGAGCCATGCGCCAGGACCCCGACGTGATCTTCATCGGAGAGGTCCGCGACGAGGAGACGGCCAAGGCGGCAATAACGGCGGCGGAGACCGGCCATCTGGTCATCTCGACTCTGCACACCATTGACGCGCAGGAGACCATCACCCGCATCATCGAGTTGTTTCCTCCTCATCAGCAGAACCAGATCCGCATCTCTCTGGCCGGCAGCCTTCGCGGGATCATCAGCCAGCGGCTGCTGGTCCGCTCGGACGGCCACGGCCGGGTCCCCGCGGTCGAGGTACTGGTCATGAACGGGCGGCTGCACGACATGATCACCGACCCCGAAGAGACCCACGGGATCTACGACGTGATCGCCGAGAGCGGCTACTACGGAATGCAGACTTTCGAGCAGTCCCTGCTGGGTCTGCTGCAAAGCGGATACGTGACGCTGGAAGAATGCCTCGCCACATCCCAGCGCCCGCACGACTTCCAGATCATGGCCCGCCAGGCGGGTCTCGAAGTCTAAACTTCCTTCCGTCGCCCTCTGCGTATAATCGGCGCCTAACTAAATAGGTGCGATGGAACCCCAGGGCCCGGATGCCCGGGGTGTAAAGAGGGGAAGCCGGTGCAAGACCGGCGCTGTCCCGCAACTGTAAGCCGCTTCGGCGGCGAGCCAGGATACCCGCCACCGCACCGCAGTCCTATCCACCTTCGAGGCAAAGGGGAAGACGGTGCGACCATTTTTCCATCCCGGCTCACCGGCCGGGTTTGCCAGGTTCCTGCGGCTTTCGGCCGCGACGGTTTTGCTCGGCGCGGTGGCGGCCGTGCCCGCTCTGTCCGGGGGGACCGCCTGCGCGGCATCGGCAGGACACGCCGGCATCGCGATCCGCTATAGCGACATGCAGCAGGAGACTCACTGCGCTGCGCTGAAGGGAGCATCGGTCAGCGGCGTCGATGCGCTGCGTGCAACGGGTGTCCCGGTGGTCATCAAGGAGGACCCCAATTTCGGCGCTTTCGTGTGCAAGATCGGAAACGTTGGTGTCGATTTCGACAAGTGCCCCTCCAAAGAGGGCTACTGGGCCTACTGGCACTTCCTCGACGGCAACTGGCGCTTCGCCACCACCGGGGCGGCCGATTACAAGGTGGCCTGCGGCGCGGTGGACGGCTGGGTGTGGGCAAAGGGGGAGGAGGTCGGCTCGCCCCCCTCCGGGACCTCCGGGTTTGCCGGGATCTGCAAGGGCCGGCCGTGCGGCGACGCCGCCGCTAAGACGAACGCCCCCGTGGCTCCTCAAGCAACTTCCGCAACGACCGGGTATCTGGTTGCGACGGCCATAGGCGCGGTCGCGGGAGCGACGATCGTCTTTGGGATCTGGCGGCTCAGGTCCCGCAGGCCCCGGCCGTGAGGCCGTACATCCACCGGGCCGGGGCCGGCCTTCTTCTGGCGCTCTTCGCCATCTCACCCTCCGTCGATGCCGCGCCCCAACCCGCGGCGGCCTCCGCGGCGGGGCTGGCTCTCGACTGGCTGGGCGAAAGGCAGTTTCCCGCCGGCGGTTTTGGAGGTGACCCCGCCGATCCCCGCGGGGGGCCCGACCCCGGGGCCACCGCCGACGTGGTCTTCGCGATCGCCGCCGGAGGCAAGGATCCCGCCGCGTGGCTTGAGGCCTCGGGGGAAGGTCCGCTGGATTATCTCGAGACCGAGTCGGAGCGTTACGACTGCGATGAGGTGGACCGCAGCGACTGCAACGCGGGCAGGGCCGCAAAGATCGCTCTCGCTGTTTCGGTTGCCGGCCGTGACCCCCGGAACTTCGGCGGAAACGACCTGCTCGGGGGACTTACCTTCGGCGGCGGCCCCGCGGCGGTGACCGCCAACAGCTTTTCCATGGGGTTTGCGCTGCTGGCCTGGGCGGCGGCCGGGGAGGCCGTCCCGGCCGAGCTGATCACCCGTGCGCTGGGGACACAGAAAGAGGACGGGGGCTGGACCGGTTTTTCGGGAGGCTCCGACACCAACGGCACGTTCATGATTGCCCAGGGGCTGGTTGCGGCACGGCCGTCGGCGGGGGTCCAGCAGCCGATGATCGACGGCGCCCTGCCGCGAGCGGTCGAGTACCTGGCCGGCCAGCAGAACCCCGACGGCGGGTTCGCTTACACGAAGGAATCCGAGGCTTTTTGCGGCGGGCCGTGCCCGTCCGAGGCGACGTCCACGGCAGGAGTCATCCAGGCGCTGCGCGCTCTCGGTCAGGACCCCGGAGCCGGCAGGTGGTTAAGAGATGGGTCTGCGCCGGTGGATGCGCTCTTGCGTTTCCGCCACGAAGGCGGCGGGTTTTTCTACACCGGGCAGTCGCCCGATACGGTAACGACCGCGGGCGCGGTGCAGGGGCTGATGGAGCGCTCCCTGGTCTGCCTCGCGCGCCTGGGCGCCTGTCCGAGTGAGCCAGCGCCTCAGTCACCGCCCGCGGCATTCGAACCGCCGGCTTCGGAAGGTGCCACCCGGACCCCGGCCGGCGATACCGCCCAACCGCCGCCGGACGGGCCCGCCGCCCCGGCGGCCCATCAGCAGCCCGGTCCCCAGGCCGCCGGTGAGGCCCTAAATCCGGCAGTGCCGCCGGTGAGCCTGCCGAAGGCAGCGACCACGGCGGCGGCCGACCCCTTGAATCTCCAAGGTCCGGCGGCTCCCGCAGCTCACGCCGAGCCGGGCAACACACCCATGGGGCTGTTTCCCGGCGGGGGCGGTTTCGCGGCACCCGAGGCCGGCCTCTTCCTCCCGCCGCAAGGCACCGGTTCGCCGGCTCCGGCCGACCTGCAATCTTCTCCCCGCGCAGCCGCCCAGCCCGCATACTTCTTCGGTGCAGTCATCGTTTTCGGACTTATGTCGGCATCCTGCTTCATCCCCCGATCCGACGAACCATGCGAGGCGGCACCTTCCCTCGGCTGACGCCCTGCAAATATGTAAATGAGGCGGCTTTCGAAACAGGACTCGGGGTCAGGGGCGGCGCACGTCCTGGGTTGGCCAATTGGTGTCCGCGGTCAGAATTTCATCATCGCCCGTCAGTAGAACTGTGTTGCGGGCAATCGCGGTCGCAACCGCGAATGCATCTGCATAAGCGACGGGATACGCAGCCTTGATCCTGGCCGCTTGGAGGATCCGCTGCCGGGAAGGCAGGTCGAGACTGAGTTGGGGGCGCAGCTGCGCCAGTACCTCGCCCGCAGCCCGCTCGCCTCGTCGCCTGGCGACAACGTAGAAAACTTCACCCAGGTTGATCCAGCTCATCAGGGGTCTCTGCTGAAGGACTTCTTCCACCCTGGAAGCGGCCGGCTCGACATCGGAGAGCCACTCGAGCACCGCCCACGAATCCAGGCTGTAGCTCAACGCCGCCGTTCGCGCCGTCGTTCTTTCTCTAGATCCTTAGTGAGCGGCAGGCCTGCGAACCTTCCCCGCAGAGACCTCCAGTCGCGCATCGGCTCCAGTCGCACTGCGGGGCCTTCCACCGAAAAGGCAACCTCATCCCCGGGGTGAAGACCGACGGTTTCTCGGATGTCTTTAGGAATCACCACCTGCCCCTTGGCTCCGACCTTATGAGTCATACTCAGTAGTATAACCGACTTGCAGCTATTCGTCAGCGCCTGAGCCGCCCGCAGGTGACCCTCAACCTCGATGATATCGGTGCTGCCCGGCGGCCAGCGCCTATCCTTCTTAGCTGATGGCGCATCGTGAGTTTGCAATTCCAAAACAGGCCAGAGACCTGGCCAAGGCTTACCGCGCAGCGGGCCATGGGCTGTGGCTGGTGGGCGGTTGGGTCCGCGACGCGCTGCTGTCCAACGCCCACGAAGACATGGACTTCGCTACCGACGCCCGGCCCGAGGACTCCCTGAAGATCCTCAAAAAGTGGTCGGGCATGAAGCCGTGGACGATGGGTTTGCAGTTCGGCACGGTGGGGGTGCAGGAAGGCGGCCATCGCATCGAGGTCACCACATTCCGGGCCGAGGTCTACCGGCCCGACTCCCGCAACCCCGAGGTCAGCTTCGCCGACGACCTTGAAACCGACCTGTCGCGCCGCGACTTCACCATCAACGCCATGGCCGTCGAACTGCCCGACGGAGTGCTGGCCGACCCCTTCGGAGGCGCCAAAGACCTCGCCGAGATGCGGCTGAGGACCCCGCTGGCGCCGGAGGTTTCGTTCTCCGACGATCCCTTGCGAATGCTGCGGGCCCTTCGTTTCGCTTCGACTCTTAAGCTCCGGGTCGACCCGGAGGTCCTCGACGCGATCTCCAGGATGCACGACCGGCTGGGGATCGTATCGGCGGAGAGGATCCGCGACGAGCTGTCCAAACTGCTGCTTGGGGCGGCGCCCTCCAAAGCGCTGCTGCTGGCGACGGAGGCCGGCCTGGCAGACGAGTTCCTGCCCGAGCTGCCGGCCCTGCGGCTGGAACAAGATCCCATCCACCGCCACAAAGACGTCTTTGGCCACACTCTGGCGGTACTGGATCGCACAATTGCCGGCGAACGGGAGGGCCCCGACCTTGCGCTGCGGCTGGCGGCGATCCTTCACGACGTGGGCAAACCCAAGACCCGCGCCATCGGTCCCAGGGGAGTCAGCTTCCATCATCACGAGGTGGTCGGCGCCGACATGGCCGAGGCCAGGCTGCGCGCCCTGCGCTACCCCGCCGACCTCATCAAGGAAGTGCGGGAGCTCGTCTACCTTCACCTGCGCTTCCATACCTATCGCCTGGGTTGGAGCGACACTGCCGTGCGCCGCTACGTTCGCGACGCAGGCGCCCTGCTCGGGAAGCTAAACACCCTCGTGCGGGCAGACTGCACCACCCGCAACAGCGAGAAGGCCCGGCGGCTTTCGGCGCGGATGGACCAGCTGGAGGACCGCATCCGCGAGCTTGCGGCAAAAGAACAGCTCTCCCGACTCCGCCCGGCCCTGGACGGAAACGAGGTCATGGCTCATCTGGATCTGCCCCCGGGGCCGGTGGTGGGGGAGGCGATGAAGTTCTTGATGGAAATAAGGATGGAGGATGGCGAGATCCCGAAAGAAGAGGCGTTGAGCCGCCTGGAGGACTGGTACGCCTCCAGAAAGCCTTCCTAGTAGGAGGCCCTTTCGACCGGAGCGTCGGTCACCGGGGTCTCCTGGGCGAAGACTCCGTGGATGAACTCCTCGACCATCTGGCGGGCCACGTCGTCGGAGTACTGCACCGGCGGTGACTTCATGAAGTAGGCGCTGGGCGCCAGCAAAGGCCCGCCGATGCCGGCGTCCTGAGCGAGTCGCATGCAGCGGATGGCGTCGATGACGATACCGGCCGAATTGGGGGAGTCCCAGACCTCCAGCTTGAGGTCGACCGACACCGGTATCTCTCCGAACTCGCGTCCTTCGAGGCGGATGTGCGCCCACTTGCGGTCGTTGAGCCACGGCACGTGGTCGGAGGGGCCGATGTGGATGTCTTTGGGGGCGATCTCCTTGCGCAGTTGCGAGGTGACCGACTGGGTCTTGGACTGCTTCTTGGAGATCAGTCTGTCGCGCTGGAGCATGTTCATGAAATCCATGTTCCCGCCGAAATTCAGCTGGTAGGTGTGATCGAGGCGCACCCCGCGATCCTCGAACAGCTTCGCCAGCACGCGGTGGATGATGGTGGCTCCCACCTGGCTTTTGATGTCGTCTCCGATGATCGGCACCCCGCGCTCGGTGAAGCGAGCCGCCCAGGCCGGATGTGAGGCGATGAAAACCGGCATGCAGTTGATGAATCCGACGCCGGCTTCCAGCGCCTGCTCGGCATAGAATTTCGCCGCCTTCTCGCTGCCGACCGGCAGGTAGTTGATCAGGACCTGAGTGCCGGTTTCCTTCAGCACCTTGACCACATCGCACACTTCTTCGGGAGACTCGGTGATTTCCTTGCGGTAGTAATCACCAAGCCCGTCCATGGTCGGCCCCCGCAGGACTCTCACCCCGAGGGGGGGCACATCCGAGAAAGCAACCGTGTTGTTCGGCTCGGCCCAGATCGCTTTGGACAGGTCGAGGCCGACCTTCTGCGCATCCACGTCGAATGCACAGGAAAACTCGATATCGCTGATGTGGTAATCGCCGATCTTTACGTGCATGAGGCCGGGAACGTCGTCGCCCTGATTGGCGTTCTCGTAGAACCGGGTTCCTTGGATAAGTGCGGAGGCGCAGTTGCCGACCCCGATTACCCCCGCTCGGATCTTCTCTGGCATTTCGGTTGCTTTCCTTTCGGTTATCCGCCCGCGGCCCCCGGCACTCCCGCCGGCGGGCCCTGCAAACGCTCTTTTTCTTCAGCAATCAGCGCATCGATCCATTCGAGATCGGCACTGGTGGTATCGACGCCGTGCTCCATCAGTCGGTACGGATAGGAGTCCCAGCGCTCCTTGTAGGTGCGAAGCTTGAGGCGCAAATCTGCCAGCTTGTCGGTGAGGTAGGCCCTCCTGCGCTCGAGCAGTTCGACCCTCTCGGGAGAAGTCATGTATCTGAAGAAAGCGAGTTTCACCGAAAACCGTGCGTCGTCAACCGCAGAGCGCTCCGCCATCAGGCGGTTGAACAGCTGCTCACCCTTGTCGGTGATCCGGTAGATGTTCAACCGGCGCTTGACGTCGGAGCGGGGGAAGATCCTCTCCACGTGGCCGTTTTTCTCCAGCCGCTTGATGGCGGGGTAGAGGCTTCCGTAGGAGAAGTGCCAGAATTGGCCGAGCTGGGCGGTCAGCTCCTTTTTGAGCTCGTACCCGTGCATGGACCGCTCTTTGAGCAGGCCCAGAAGCGCCATCTCGATCATGGTCGGGGGGACCCCTCCCGGCTTTGCCTCGTTGCTAGTGCGCCCATTTAAGTATCACTCCGATATATCGACCCGATATATCTAACCGAAACAGCCCGGCGCTGTCAACAGATAACGGCAACCTGGGCGAAATCTTTGGGTCAAAAGGCCGGATCCCGGCTTAGAATGGACACACCATGCACGGTTTCATCGACTACACGCTGGCCAAGCGGGCCGTCCTCGACGGCTTCAAGCGGGGAGCGGTCGATGCCCACGACATCTGCGACGCACATCCCGAACTGATGAGAGCGGCCAGGAACATCGGGGAGGCCTTGCTGCGGCCCTGCCCGGTCTGCTCGGCCGGGGAGCTCAAGCAGGTCAGGTACGTCTTCGGCGACCAGCTGAAGCGCCTGTCGGGCCAGCCGGTTTATCCCAGCGACATGGACGTCGTGCTCAGCCGGAAAGTCGATGAGTTTCGCTGCTACGCTATCGAGGTCTGCGTGGATTGCGGCTGGAATCACATGTCCTCTTGCTACCTGCTGGGGCGGCGGTTCTCCGACGGTGAGAACCCCCAGGATCCCGAAGCCCGCCAGAAGCGCCGCAAAAGCCGGGTTCAATAGCCCCCCTTGCATTTCCGGCCGCCCTGGCGGCCACGGTCATCCTGATTTTCATCTCGGCGGCCGCATCTCCCCAGTGGCGTTTTCGCCGGGACATTTTCCGGGCGGCCCGCCGCAGAGCCGCC
>JBOGWH010000273.1:0-7211 GCA_050692975.1 Actinomycetota bacterium
CGGTCTCGGTGGCGGTCGGCTTAGCGGATTCGCCGCCACCCTTCTTCGCCTCGCCTGCGTTGGTTGCGAGCCGGTCGAATGCGGCCTTCGAGAAAATAACCTTGTCGGCCGCCAGTACGGTAAAAGCCGAGGCAGCGGCCACCGTCAGCACCATCGGCAGGTTGCGAAATGATTTCCAGGTCGGCATGTGGCTCTCCGTCTCCGACGGAGCGCACACGATGAGGACCTTTGCGTCTGCGGCCTGCCAGGTCTCCAGCAAATCGACGGCCTCGCTGGTCTTGGGACTCTCCAAAGCCGGAATATCGGCAACGACGATATTTCCTTCCCGGGCCCGGTCGGCCAGAGCCGACTTGAGAGCAAGGGCCCGGGTCTTCTTGTTTACCCGGACCGAGTGGTCGGTCGGCTTGGGACCGTGGGCGACGCCCCCACCGACCCACTGGGGTTCTCGGATGGAACCGTGGCGCGCCCGGCCGGTGCCCTTTTGACGCCAGGGCTTGGCGCCCCCGCCGCGCACCTCGGCGCGGGTCTTGGTGGAATGGGTTCCGGCGCGCTGAGCGGCCGCCGAGGCGACGACGACCTGATGCATGACGGGGATGTTGATCTGGTGTCCGAAGACGGAGGCGGGCAGATCGATCTGCTCTGAGGAGCCACCGCTTTTGTAATAAGAAGCTTTGAGGGGCCCCTCGGCGTGCGGTTTGGCCGAACCGCCGTCGGCCCTGACCGGCTTTCTCTCGGGAGACTTGGAGGGGGGGACGGGAGAGACCATGCTCATTGACCGTTGCCCCTGACCGACGAGCGAATGAGCACAAGGCCTCCGGCGGGACCTGGAACGGATCCTCTTATGAGCACGAGATTGCGAACGGGGTCCGCGTCCACGACTTCGAGATTCAGCGTGGTGACCCGGACATGGCCCATGTGGCCCGCCATCTTCATGCCTTTGAAAACTCGCGACGGGGTGGCGCAGGCGCCCACCGCACCGGGAGACCGGTGCTTGCGTTCGGTGCCGTGGCTGGCCGCTTTGCCGTGGAAGTTGTGGCGCTTCATCACACCGGCGAAACCTTTACCCTTCGACACTCCTACGACGTCGGCCCGCTCCCCTTTGGAGAAGATATCGGCCTTGACCTCCTGGCCGACCTCGAACCCGCTTACGTCGGCAAGCCTGATCTCCACCAGATTCCGGGATGCGGGTATCCCCGATTTCTTTAGATGGCCGAGTTCCGGCCTGGTTATCCTTTTTTCGCCGACCTCACCGAACGCCAGCTGGACCGCGCTGTATCCGTCCTTCTCCTGGGTTCGGACCTGCGCCACCCGGCAGGGGCCGGCTTTGATCACCGTGACGGGAATGACCCGCGACTGCTCGTCGAAGATCTGAGTCATTCCGACCTTCTCGCCGAGGATCCCTTTGGTAACCAGCGCCATCAGAGTTTCAGTTCGATGTCCACCCCGGCGGGCAGATCGAGCCGCATGAGCGAGTCGACCGTCTTGGGAGTGGGGTCGACGATATCTATCAGCCTCTTGTGAGTGCGCATCTCGAAGTGCTCGCGGGAATCCTTGTCCTTAAAGGGGGAGCGGATTACTGCGAATTTCTCGATCCGGGTGGGAAGCGGAACGGGGCCGTGAACCGAAGCGCCGGTCCGGGTGGCGGTGTCGACTATCTTTCGCGCGCTCTGATCGATTATTTCGTGGTCGTAAGCCCTGAGCTTTATCCGGATCTTGTGCCCTGCCGCCATAAGCGCCTACTCTCCTCGGACCTTCTTGACGACCTCTTCCGCAAGCGACTTCGGCACTTCCTGGTAAGAGTGGAACTGCATCGTGTAGGTTGCCCGGCCCTGCGTGTTGCTGCGCAAATCTGTCGAATAACCGAACATTTGGGCCAGCGGGACGAGCGCTCTGACGACCTGGGTGTCGCCGCGGTGATCCATTTTCTCAATCCGCCCGCGCCGTGAGTTCAGGTCGCCCATGACCTCGCCCATGAATTCGGCGGGCATGACAACCTCGACATCCATGATCGGCTCGAGCAAGACCGGCGAGGCCTTGCGCGTGGCCTCCTTGATTGCCATCGAGCCGGTGATCTTGAACGCAATCTCGGAGGAGTCCACCTCGTGATAGGAGCCGTCGATCAGCGTGACCCTGACGTCTACCAGGGGATATCCGGCCAGAACACCCGATGCCATGGCCTCCTGAATGCCCTGGTCCACCGCCGGGATGTACTCGGTGGGGATGACCCCGCCTTTGATCTTGTTGACGAATTCGTAGCCGCCGCCGGGGCCGGTGGGCTCCACGTCGATCTCAACGTGACCGTACTGACCCTTGCCGCCGGACTGCTTGATGTAACGGGTTACGTGCTTTGGAACCTGTTTGGTGATGGTCTCGCGGTAGGCGACCTGGGGCCTGCCCACGTTCGCGTCGACCTTGAATTCTCTGGTCATGCGGTCGACCAGGACCTCCAGGTGAAGCTCGCCCATTCCGGAAATGATCGTCTGACCGGTTTCGGCGTCGGTGCGGATCTGGAAGGTGGGGTCCTCTTCGGAGAGACGCTGCAGGGCCAGCGACAGCTTGTCCTGATCGAGCTTGGTTTTAGGTTCGATCGCCATGGAGATAACCGGCTGAGCGAATACCGGTGACTCCAGCCGGATCGGCTTGTCGGGATCGCACAGCGTGTCTCCGGTGAAAGTGTGCTTTAGCCCCACAACAGCGACGATATCGCCGGTTAGGACCATGTCTTTCTCCTCGCGGTGGTTGGCGTGCATCTGCAGCAGCCGCCCGGCGCGCTCCTTTTTGTCCCGGTTGGCGTTCAGCATGGCGCCCCCCGCCTTCATCGAGCCCGAATAGACCCGCATGTAGGTGATTCGCCCGACGTGGGGGTCGGACATGATCTTGAAGGCGAGAGCGCAGAACGGTTCATCGTCCTCGGCCTTTCGGGTTAGCTCTTCCCCGTTTCTGGGGTGCTCACCGATAACCGGCGGCACATCCTGCGGCGAGGGAAGGTAGGCGATCACCGCGTCGAGAAGCGGCTGGACGCCCTTGTTCTTAAAGGCAGTTCCGCAGAGAACCGGAGTGGCTTCTCCGGCCAGGGTGGCCTTGCGCAGCGCCGATCGCAGGTGCTCGGCGGACGGATCGCCGCCGCCCACGTAGGCTTCCATGACCTCTTCGTCGAACTCGGCCAGCGCTTCATAAAGTTCGTGGCGCCAGTGCTCGGCGTCGGCTTTCAGCTCGTCGGGAATATCGCGGTCTTCCCACTCCTCGCCTTTTTCGGAGGTCCAGTAGCGCCCGCGCATCTCGATGAGATCGATGACGCCGTGGAAGTCGGCTTCGGAGCCCCAGGGGATTTGGGCGACCAGCGCGTGGGCGCCGAGGCGCTCTTTGATCATGTCAACCGCCCGGTAAAAGTCGGCGCCGATGCGGTCCATCTTGTTGATAAAGCAGATTCTGGGAACCCGGTAACGGTCGGCCTGCCGCCAGACGGTCTCGGTCTGGGGTTCGACTCCCGCCACCGCGTCGAATACCGCGACCGCGCCGTCCAGCACCCTGAGCGAGCGCTCCACCTCGACCGTGAAGTCGACGTGGCCTGGAGTGTCGAAGATGTTGATCCAGTGCCCCTTCCACTGACAGGTGGTGGCCGCCGAGGTGATCGTGATGCCTCGTTCCTGCTCCTGAGCCATCCAGTCCATTACGGCCGAGCCTTCGTGTACCTCCCCGATCTTGTAAGTGCGCCCTGTGTAATACAGGATCCGTTCGGTGGTGGTCGTCTTGCCCGCGTCGATGTGGGCCATGATCCCGATGTTGCGGGTGCGGCCGAGAGGGAATTCACGGATCGGAAGCCCCTTGGACGCTCCCGGCGCCTGCGGCTTCTGGTCGATGGTTTCGGTGGATGCCATATCTAAAAAAGGTCCTTTTCAAGCAAACGGCCGGGGAGGCCCCGGCCGGTCGGATTCGCACGCGTGGCCTTAGGCCTGCGAAACCTCCCGGTTGACTCCGTTCAACGTTTTCCCCTTTGTCCCTAGCGGATACCTGGTGGGAAGGCTGCCCGCAAAGGGAGTAGGCAAGCCCGCCCGTAAATTAGCGCGCCGCAGAAATGAAATTGGGCACGCGTGGTCACTCATTATAGGCGCATTTTTCGGGGTCGTGCTGGGCGGGCAAAGAAGCCTACCGGATCAGCCCGCCCGGCTCACGGCACAAACTGTCCTCTGCGTTGGGGGGGACGGGCGGGGGGGCTTCCGGAAGGAAGTCTGCTACCAGCGGTAGTGAGCGAAGGCGCGGTTTGCTTCGGCCATCTTGTGGATGTCCTCACGCCGCTTGACCGACGAGCCGAGGCCGTTGGCGGCGTCCATGATTTCGCCGGCCAGGCGTTCGGCCATGGTTTTTTCCCGGCGAAGCCGGGAGAAGTTGACCATCCAGCGCACCGCCAGGGTCATTGCCCTTCGGGAAGGAACCTCGACGGGGACCTGGTAAGTGGCGCCGCCGACCCGGCGGCTCTTGACCTCGACCAGGGGGCGGATGTTCTCGATCGCTTTTTTGAGGGTCTGGGTGGGATCGCCTCCGGTTTTCTCCGAGACGGTCTTCAGGGCCCCGTAGACGATCTTCTCGGCAAGCGATTTCTTGCCGCGCAGCATGATCTTGTTGACGATCTGGGTGACCAGGAGATTGTTGTAGACCGGATCCTCAACGGCGGGCCTCTTGGTGGCGGGTCCTTTACGGGGCATCGGGCTTAGGACTTATCCTTCTTGGCGCCGTAGCGGCTGCGGGCCTGGGCACGGTTGCGCACGCCCGCGGTGTCGAGAGTGCCGCGGATGATCTTGTAGCGGAAACCGGGAAGATCCTTCACGCGCCCGCCCCTCACCAGAACAATCGAGTGCTCCTGGAGGTTGTGGCCGATACCGGGGATGTAGGCGCTGACCTCGATCCCCGACGACAGCCTGACCCGGGCGACTTTGCGCAGAGCCGAGTTCGGTTTTTTGGGAGTCTGGGTCTTGACCACGGTGCATACGCCGCGGCGCTGCGGCGATCCCTTGAGGGCCGGAGTTTTGGTCTTGGCCTTCTGGGCCTTACGGCCGCCGCGGACCAACTGCTGGATTGTGGGCATGGGTCAATCCTGCCACAGATTCACTGTTTCGTCGCCGGAGATGAACGTCTGTCCCTAAGGACCCGTTCCCCGAGCAGCCGTGTTTCCGGTACGGCTGCCGAAAGCTACGCCCGCTGCGGCGACAAGATGCTCGTGAAGTTTGACCTGGCCCTCCCGAGCTGTCTCGATGCCTTGCTGAAGTTTCGCCGGGTCAACCGCAGGCAGATCCGGTACCTCCCTGAGGGTGGACCACAGAGATTCCGTCGCGCTGCGCAAAAGGAGCAGTTGCTGCAACTCGACTACCCGGCTAAGGGGCGAATACCCGGTCAGCCGCCCGTTGAGCTTCAGGCGCCCGATCTTCTCTCCGATCTTGACCAAGACCACCTTGACGCGGGATTCTCTCGCATCAAGAGAGGTCAGAATTCGGCGGACGGTGTTGACATCGGTCCGGATTTCCCCCATGAGGTCTTGAAGGTAGCCGGCTAAGGTCAGGCCAGAATTGCTGCTCCGGCAACGGCCGGCAAGCCGCTCCGATCCGATCATAAGAGCCAGATGATCGTTGAGGTAGACCTTAAGAAGCTTGTCGGGGGCAGGTTCCACTTAGCCCAAGCGGACGGCGACGAAAACAACTCCGGCGAAGCCGAGAAACAGGGTCAGCAGCGAGAACACCGTGGTTCGAAAATGCCCGTCCACGATGGACCTGAGATCCCCTATCGAGGACTTGATGTCGTCCATATCCCGTGAAAAGGCCGTCCTCAAGTCTCCGACGTCATTTCTGGTCTGTTCCCGAAGGCCATCGAAATCGTGCTTGGTGTTGTCCTGGAAGACAGCGAAATCGTGCTTGATGTTGTCCTGGAAGACACGGAAGTCGCTTCGGAGAGCGTCCAGATCCCAGCGTAAGACATCAAGATCACGCTTGGTGGCGACTTCACTCCAGCCAACCGGCGGGACGAGCTCCATTAGGGTGACGGCCTCCACCTCTCCAAGCACCTTCTCAAGTTTGGAATGCAGCGCGTGACGGGAACGTTCATCAACAGCCATTGTGATCCGCCTTTCTCGATTGGGCAATTACCGCCTCGAAAACAATACCGGCTGGGTATGACGATTCCGAACAAATGTTCGTGAACACCGGGCTGGCCGACGGGTGCTGTCAGCCCGCCAGGAAGCTGACTGCCCGAAGATGGATCTGGCGAGCCTCGGGATCGATTTTTGCGTGCTCGTCGGCGTCCAGGGATTCAACCAGACGGATCAGCTCCTGGTCCCTCTCGCGCACGGCGTTGCGGTCTTGTTCTCCCAGAGCTACGCCGAGGTCGTGCAACGTCTGCCGAGCATCCACCAGGCGGGTGGACTCGACCGGCAGCCCGGCCCGGTATGCCAGGTCCCGCACCGGCTCGGGCATGAGGTAGCCCAGCACGGTTCCGCCTGCGAATGCCAGCAGAATCAGCAGGAAGGCAAGGGCTTTTCTTCCTTTCCTGTCGCCGCGGCGGATGTCGACCGGGTCCTCGTCGACAGGGGCAGAGACCAGCGCCTTTACAGAGGCCACCGTGTGCTCCGGTGCATCAGGCACGCCCTCCAAAAGGGCTGCAGACAAGGTGGCGAGGACCTGCTCCTTCTCCAGAATCATTCAATCGGACCGTCGGCGAGCATGTTCCTCAGGCGCTGGACTGCGGTCGTCTCAGTTCGGGCCACGGACTCCTGCGAACTGCCCAGCATCGAGGCCACCTCTTCGGAGGCAAGCCCGCCCAGGACCCTGAGTTCAAGGAGGTCCTGTTCCGCCGCCCCGAGCCTGGCGAAGGCCCTGCGCACCCCATCCAGATCGCCATTGGCCTGCGGGGAAGGTTCGTCGCCCCTCTCCTGTGAACCTTTACGACCGGTCCGCCTTGATCGCTGAAGTTCAACGATGACGCTGCGAAGCAGCGCGAACATCCAGGCGTCGAAGGAGGATGTGTCTCGAAGGTCCCCGATGCGCTCGCAGGCTCTTTCGAAGGTCTGTTCTACCGCGGCCACTGCCGACTCACCGGGGAGCCTCCGCCGGGAATAGGCGAGCATCCGCCGGTAGCCTCTGCGCACAAGCAGCGCCCAGGCGTCCGGATCGCTGCGCTTTGCGGCCGAGATGAGGTTGTGCAGCTCCTTCGCCGACACCGCGATG
>JBOGWH010000274.1:0-3497 GCA_050692975.1 Actinomycetota bacterium
CCGGAGGACCTTGTGGGCGTACACGAGGGCCGGAAGACCCGGCGGTATCCCTTCATGCAGGCTCTGCCTTCCCTTCTGCTGCCTCTTTATGGCCTCCCAGTTGGCCAGTACGGCGGCGGCGTCGGGCGGCCCATCTGCGGCGCTGCGCCCGGCGAAAACGTGAGGGTGGCGGGCGATCAGCTTGTCGACCAACTCTTCTATCACTCCCCCGATATCAAAACGGCCTTCTCCGCGGGCAATCTCGGCATGAAAGACGACCTGAAGCAGCAAATCTCCCAGCTCCTCCTTCAGATCGGCGTCGTCCTGCCGGTCGATGGCATCGACCGTCTCGTACGCCTCTTCGATCAGGTTCAGGGAGATCGACGCGTGGTCCTGCTCGCGGTCCCAGGGACAGCCGTCCGGGCCCCGCAGCCGCTGCATAGTCTCGACCAGGCGCACGAATGGATCGCGGGCCTTTTCAGCCGCCGGCGCGGGCTCGCTCACGACCGGACTTAAGGGGCCGGGGAGCGGTTCTGTGCCGGCCTATCGGGTATCTGGATCTTCAGCGGGACCACACTGAGAGAGCTTGGGTCGAAACGGCCGAATTTTGGGTTCACCTTGACGGTGGCCTTCGAGACCACGCCTGCAATCCACTTATTGAGCTCCTCGCGCCTCAGCTCCTGGGACAAAACCTCCTGAATGTTTTCTCGGGCGCTGGTGATTGGTTCTCCCCTGCCGAGCAGGCGGATGACGTGATAGCCGAACTGCGTTTTCACGGGATCGGAAATATCTCCGGGGTTGGCCAGAGCGAAGGCGGCGTCCTCAAAAGCCTTGGCCAGCTCTCCCTTACCCACAAACCCGAGTTCCCCCCCGCGTGTCGCGGTCTGGCGGTCCTTGGAGAACTCTTTCGCAAGGGAGGCAAAATCCTCGCCGTTCTTGGCCCTGGTGGCCACCTGTCCTGCCAGCGCCTGGTCCTGGGGCCCTGCATTGCACAGGAACTGTTCGAGGTCCAGATCGTTGCAGATCAAAATGTGAGAGATCTTGATCTTGCCGTCGAAGGTCGCCTTGTTGGCGTTGTAGAAATCCACCACCTGCTTTTCCGGGGGCGCCACCTTGCTCGTGATGGCGTCGCGCACCTTCTGGAACAGCAACTGGTTGCGGGCCAGCCGGTCGAGTTCGTCGGAAGTCAGACCCTGCTGCGCCAGGGCCTTGTCGAAATCGCCCTCACCCTGCATGCGCCTGCGGACTATATCCAGGGTGTTGTTGACCTCCCGATCCGTCAATTTGACCTTGAGACCTGCGGCCTGCTGCCTGACAATGGTTTCCCGGATCAGGTTCGTCAGAATCTCCCGCTTGGCCTGCAGCTTGTTGGCTTCACCCTGTTGTCCGCCGAAAGTCCTGCCGCTGCCGGGCTGAGCCAGCACCGTACGCAGGGTCGACGCGATATCTGCTTCTTTAATCTCGTCGCATTCCTTCGGCGCCGAGCAGGCGACCGCGGCGATGGGGGCGAAATAGGTGCCTCCCCCGGCCACCCCGCAGCCCGTAGCCAGCAGCACCAGCGCCAAAAGGGCTTTGGAAAGGCGACCCCTGGATTCGTCGATCATGAACTTCCGGCCAGAATAGCATTGAGGGTCGAGACGGCCCACTGCGGCAGACCGCCGGCCGGCGCCGGCAAAAGCAGCACCTGCGAGCCGGAGCGATAGTCGGCGCCCCGGTAGCGAGCCCGCAGAAAAAGCTCCTGGGATTCCGACAGAACCGGAAATGGTTTGAGCTTCAAGACCCCGTTGCGGACTCCCGCCTCCGAAATCTTGTGCTCGGCCAGCAGCGCTCGCAGTTCGCCTATCACAAGCAGGTTCTCGACCGGCTCCGGTATCGGCCCGTACCGGTCGGCGAACTCCTCCCGCAGCTTGACCGCATCGTCGGGTGAGCGGATCTTCTCGATCTGGCGGTAGGCCTCCATCCGAAGCGACTCGCGGGCAATGAATGCCGCAGGTATGTAGGCATCGGCCGGCAGATCCAGCTTGACCTCCAGCTTCTCCTCCGGAGGCTGAGCCGACAGTTCCGCGATCGCCTCTCCCATCATCTTCATGTAAAGGTCAAAGCCCACGGCCGCGATATGGCCGGACTGCTGCGCGCCGAGCAAGTTGCCCGCTCCCCGGATCTCCAGATCGCGCAGGGCGATCTTGAAACCGCTGCCCAGCTCGGTGAACGCCGACAGTGTCTTAAGCCGCTCGTGCGCTTCGTCGGTCAGTACGGCTTCATGCGGGTACATGAAGTAGGCGTAGGCCCTCTGGCTGGAACGCCCGACCCGGCCACGAAGCTGGTACAGCTGGGCTAGGCCGAGCCGGTCGGCACGCTCAACGAGCAGGGTATTCATCGAGGGGATGTCCAGCCCGCTCTCGATGATCGTGGTGCAGACCAGCACGTCGACCTTTCCTTCCCACACGTCGAGCATCGCCGCTTCCAGCTCCGATTCGTTCATCTGACCGTGGGCGATGTCCACGGTTACTCCGGGCACCAGGGCGGCGATCTTACGGCCGGCCGCATTTATCGACGAGACGCGGTTATGGACGAAAAACACCTGGCCGTCTCGGGCCATTTCACGGCGGATGGCTGCGGCGACCATGCGGTCGTCGGCCTCTCCGACGTAGGTGGTCACCGGCTGGCGCTCGGCGGGGGGGGTGTCCATAAGAGAAAGGTCGCGGATCCCCGTGAGGCCCATCTCCAGAGTGCGAGGAATCGGAGTTGCCGTCATGGTCAGGACGTCAACGTGCTCTTTGAGCTTCTTGATCTTCTCTTTGTGCTTGACGCCGAGGCGATGCTCCTCGTCGATCACCAGCAGTCCCAGATCGTGGAATTTGACCCCCGCCTGCAGCAGGCGGTGAGTGCCGATGACCACGTCGACCTTTCCCGCCGCCAACCCCTCGAGCACCCCGGCGGCCTCGGATTCGGTGAGAAATCGCGACAGCTGGGCGACCTTGACCGGAAAACCGGCGTAGCGCTCGGTGAAGGTTTGATAGTGCTGCTGGGCCAGGATGGTGGTCGGCACCAGCACGGCGACCTGCTTGGAATCCTGCACCGCCTTGAATGCGGCGCGCACCGCAACCTCGGTCTTCCCGTACCCAACGTCTCCGCAAACCAGCCGGTCCATCGGACGAGGCGCCTCCATATCGCGCTTGACGTCTTCGATGGCCTTTAGCTGATCGGGGGTCTCGATGTGGGCGAAGGAATCCTCCAGCTGTGTCTGCCAGGGGGTATCAGGACCAAAGGCATGGCCCGCAGCTTGCCGGCGCTTCGAGTACAGGACGATCAACTCCCCGGCGATGTCGGCCACGGCACGCCTTGCTCGCGACTTGGCTTTCTCCCACTCGCCGGTGCCCAGGCGGTTTATCTTCGGGGTGTCGCCGCCGGTGTACGTCGAGATCGCCTCGAGTTGCTGGGTCGGAAGGTAAAGCCGGTCGTCTCCGTGGAACTCGATGTACAGATAGTCGCGGGAGATTCCGTCCTCCTCGCGGGTC
>JBOGWH010000275.1:0-1873 GCA_050692975.1 Actinomycetota bacterium
GCGGTTACCTACCCCGTGGAGCTGGCAAATCCGCCCGACGCGGTTGGCCCCGAGCTCTAGCCGGTCTTTTCTATCCTCACTTCGGTGAGCTTGGGGGGGAAGGCCGGGCGGTCTCCCCTGGAGGGAACCGTGGAGATAGCATCGGCGATCTCCTGTCCCTCGACCACCTCTCCGAAGATGGTGTGCTTGCCGTCCAGCCAGGTGGCCGGCCCCACAGTGATGAAGAACTGGCTTCCGTTGGTGTTCGGCCCCGAATTAGCCATGGCCAGATATCCCGGACGGTCAAAAGAGGGGCCCCCGGCGGTCTCATCCTCGAACTTGTATCCGGGGCCCCCCATGCCGGTCCCCAGGGGGTCTCCCCCCTGGATCATGAATCCTGGAATGACCCGGTGGAAGACCGTATCGGAGTAAAGCGGATCGGTTCTCTCATCACCACTGGCGGGGTCGCGCCACTTTCGGGCGCCGGTGGCCAACTCCACGAAGTTCTCGACGGTCCGGGGTGCTGTTTCTTCGAGCAGTCTGACCTTGATATCCCCCATGGATGTGGCAAGCGTGGCAAACGTGGACATCTGTGACCTCCCGTTATTAGGCGAACCGGGCTAGATTATCGGGTTGCCGACCCGGCAGTATTCATCTCCTTCACGCATTCTCGGGGCCGGGCGCGGACGGTGTAGTATCAAAAATTGCTTCGAGAAGCGCGATTTACGGAGAAAGGATCGGTCATGCCCGATAGCCCAAAGTGGTACCTGCGTGGTGATTGGTTCGACGTTTGTAAGTGCAACATTCCCTGCCCCTGCTATTTCGCTCAGACGCCCACTACTGGTGATTGCGAAGGGGTCCTGGCCTGGAACATCCGTGAAGGCCGCTTTGGCGACGTCGTATTGGACGGGTTCAGCGTGATAGCCCTCGCCTCGTTCGTGGGGAATATCTGGGGGGGCGAAACTAAGGCAAACATGGGAATCTTTATCGATGAAAGGGCAGACCCGGCCCAGCGTGAAGCGCTCCAGACGATTTTCGGGGGCCAGGCAGGGGGGTGGCCCGGAGGTTTTGCCGAGATGATAGGCGACATGCGAGGCATCGAATTCGCCCCGATCGAATTCGAAGTTTCAGAGGATCTGCAATCGTGGAGCGCGAGCATCCCCGGAAAGGTCGAGTCCCGCGCGGAAGCGCTGGTCGGACCCACGTCCGGAGGCAAGCTTGTGCAGGTACACAATCCCCCCGGAAGCGAAGTCGGGCCCGGTGCTGTCGCCACCCAGGGGGTTGCTGTCATGGACAAGGCCGACGGGTTTAACTTCAAGTGGGAGAGGTCCGGGCAATCGAGCAAGCACATGACCTTCGATTGGAGCGGGCCCGACTCTCAGTGAGGGAGCCGGCTCAGAGGGGGCGGCTTCTCCAGTTTTCTGAAGCGGCTATTGCCGCAACGCTGCTTCTTTTGGCCGCCCTGGCGTGGACGACAACGGGAAAGCTCGCCTCCGGGCACATCCAACCGGGCATGTCCGATGGGTCCGGTTCAATGGGGTCGATGTCGACCTCGGCCGGGACTCCGATGCTCGGCCTATTCTTGCTCACCTGGGTGGCGATGATGGTGGCGATGATGTTTCCGGCCATCACCCCGGTCGTCATCACGTTCGACCGATGGATCAGGCGGACGAACCGTTCCAGAGCGGGGACGGCTTTGTTCGTGGGAGGCTACCTTGCCGTCTGGAGCGCAGCGGGCCTCCTCTTCTACTGGGCCACCAGATATATTCAGCCGCTGCTGCCCGCGGGGGCCCCCGGGATCCGTTGGACCGGATTTCTGATTGCTCTCGCCGGCGCCTACCAATTGACGCCCGCCAAAGCGGCCTGCCTGAAACAGTGCAAGTCTCCCCTAGCC
>JBOGWH010000276.1:0-1965 GCA_050692975.1 Actinomycetota bacterium
CGTGGGAGATAACCACCAATCCGAAGCCGCGCTGCGCTCGCAGCGAGTTGATCCTTTCGATAAGCGAGCCCTTGGTGGCCTGGTCCAGCCCTGCGGTCGGCTCGTCCAAAACGACGAAGTCCGGATCCAGGGCCAGCACCATCGCCAGCAGCGCTCTTCTTCTCTCGCCCCCGGAAAGCTGATGGGGAAAAGCCTCCAGCAGCGACGTGTCCAGGAGAGCCTCCTGCGCGAGTTCCGCCGCCCGGCGCTCGGCCGCCTTCCCGGCCATGCCGAGCCGCTCCACCAGAGGCTCGGCTATCTGCGCCCCGACCGACACGACGGGGTTGAACGGAGCCCCCTGAAGTCCGATCGCAACCTGCGCCCAGCGCACTTCCCGAAGAACCTGCGGGCTCGCCCCCAGCAATTCGCTACCCGAGACCTTCACGCTGCCGGAGGCCTCGGGCGGCTGGATCAGACCGGTGAGGCACATTGCCAGGGTGGATTTGCCCGAACCACTTTCGCCGACGATGGCAAGCGAATCTCCCTTACCGACTGAGAAGGAAACGTCCCTTACCGCCGCGACGCCCCCCTCGAAGGTGACCCTCAGCCCCGATACCTCGATTAACGGATTCATCCGCTACAACAAGGGGGTCGCGGAGAAAGGCCGGGCGGCAGCGGGGCGCTTGCCGCGGCTAGAATTGGACGTGGGAGAACGGAGAACATGAGCGCACCGGTCAAGCATCGCATTGAGGTCGAAGAATTTCACAGGATGGTGGATGCGGGAGTTTTCGGCCCGGAAGACCGCCTGGAACTCGTTGCCGGAGAAATAATCGAAATGGCGCCCATCGGCTCACGCCACGCCGAGATCACGACACGTCTGCAGGAGGCGCTTTCGGGCGCCCTGGACGGGCTGGCCCGGGTGAGGATCCAAAATCCCGTCGTCCTTTCCAGATTTCACGAGATCCAGCCGGATTTGGCGGTCCTCAGGCCGAGGTCGTACGCGAAGGCCCATCCCGGACCCGGCGACGTATTGCTTGTTATCGAGGTGTCCGACACAAGCCTCGCGTACGACCGCGATGTAAAGTTGCCTGCCTATGCGGCGTCCGCAATCGCGGAGGTCTGGCTGGTCGTACCTACCGAAGACCTGATCGAAGTGCACCGTAAACCGGTCGCGGGCTCGTATACCGAAACCCTCACGGTGAGGCCGGATCAGGCCATTTCCCCCGCGGCGTTTCCGGAAATAAGGGTAGAGATTCGGCAGATTTTCGCCTAGTCGCCCGCACGCCTTTTCACCCGGCTCCCCGCAACCGATGGATTTGAGGCTCCGGGGTTTCACCCTTAGCTCCGCCGGGCTGTGCGCGGGTTCAAAACGGGCTCCAGGCCCACTCCCAAAAGCGTAAAGCCGAGGATCGTCGCAGTCACGGCCAGCCCCGCGGGGATCACCCACCATGCCCAGACCGCAGTGAAGTACAGGCCCGGGTGCTCGGTGGCCCGGTTCAACATGAGCCCCCAGCTGACCCCGGTCGGGTCGGAGAGCCCGAGGAAAGCCAGCCCGGCTTGAAGCAGCACCGCGATCCCCGCCCACTCCACGAAGCGAGTGACCAGCACGGGCCCCAGTCCGGGCACCAGGTGGCGGCGGACCAGATAGCCGGGGCCGGCGCCCATCCCGGTTGCGGCCGATATGAACCCGCGCCTGCGCAGGGTGCGGGTCTGCACCGCCAGAACCCGGGCCATGGCGGGGGCCCCGGCGAGGGCGATGACCGCCACCATGACCGCCCGGTTGGGACCGGCGAGAGTCGCTACGAGCAGGACCAGAGGCAAGCCCGGAATCGCCAGCAGGAGGTCGATCCCCCTGGACGCGATGAGCGCGGCCCATCCGCCGGCCACCTCGGGCACCACTCCGATTGCGATTGCCGCGACCACCGCGGCGGCCGCACCGGCCAGCGCCACGAAGAGCGACTCCCGGGCCCCCCATATCAGCTGAGA
>JBOGWH010000277.1:0-3957 GCA_050692975.1 Actinomycetota bacterium
GTGCTAATCGGAAAGTCCAATTTACCCGCTTTGACTCGTTCGGGAAACTCGATTTGAGCTTTGGTAGCGGAGGCACAGTTGACTACGCGGCGCCGGGGTTTTTCGGTACCTCTATTAGCAAAGGTGGCAAATTTCAACTCGACGGCAAAATGGTGTTAGCCGGATCTGTAGCGACGGTACTGAGTTCAACCTCACCGAAGCCAAAATTTGCTGTATTTAGATTCAACCCCGACGGGAGCCCCGATGTTGGTTTTGGAACCGGCGGGTTGAAGGTCGTCGCACTGGCGCCAGCGCCGTGGAATGGGATCAGCGAGGCCGTAAACATCCAAATTCAGCCCGACGGCAAATTGATGATCGGCGGCGCGGGGGAGTTGGGTGCGGATTCATTGGGTCCGATGTTAAATCGCTTCTGGGCATTGGTCCGTCTTCGTCCAAACGGCGATATTGACGGCACATTCGGTAATAATGGAGTTGCTAACTTTCCCCAAGGCGCGCCCAGCGGCCAAACCATCCAGGGGTACGGTACTACCCTCGCGTTGCAGCCGGACGGCAAGATTCTTGGACTTGGAACCTTCATGCGCGAAAACTTCCAGCTTGCTCGTTTTACGACTGAGGGCAACTTGGATGCGAGCTTTGGCGTTGGAGGAAAAGCTGTCGACGACGCCGGGGGGAACCTTGACTATCCGGCCGGTATAGCCATTCAGGCCGACGGAAAAGTGATTATCGGGGGAACGTTCGCAACCTTGTTGCCTTCGCCAGGTGGTCGTCCCTTCGCTGCCAATAACTTTGTTCTGTTTCGATACACAAAGGACGGGACCCCCGACGCCTCCTTCGGAGTCGGCGGCAGGGTCATCACGGATTGGGCCTCCACCTCCCCCGTAGATTTAGGTACCGTCAATTCGATCGATGAGGCTGGTGACCTAGAGCTCCTGGCGGATGGACGCTTTTTACTTGGGGGCACCATGTGGAAGGGGGGTGGGCAAAGTTTTGCAATAGCCCGTTACCTGGGCCCGGGTTCCTTTTCGATGAACAGTTCCTCCGTGCGGGAGGGTGACTCAGGTACCACCGATCTCAATCTTGAAATCACGCTTGACGAGCCTCCGCTGGCGCCGGTTACCGTTAACTACGAAACCGTAGATGGTACGGCGGTCGCCGGCCAGGATTACCAGTCGACCAACGGCACTGCGGCGTTCGCCGCGGGCCAGAAGCGCCAAACCGTCTCGGTCAAGGTATTGGGGGACGCGGTCGCGGAACCCGATGAAACGTTCACCATGAAATTGACGGGATCGCCTTTCGGGGGAATCGCCAACCAGCTGGGAACCGGCACGATCCTAAACGACGACGGCCCGGCGCCCCCGGCGCCCGGCGCACCCGTGCTTGACTCGATAATCCCAAACTCAGGCGATAAATCCGGCGGAACCGCCGTAGCGATTGCCGGAAGAAACCTCGACGGCGTAACTCAAGTATCGTTCGGGCCCAACATCATCCCGGCGGACCGGTTGACGTCGGCGGCCGCCGGGGAGATAAGGCTGGTAACCCCATCGCACGGCCGCGCTGAGCCGGTTTCGGTGACGGTCACTACTTCCAAAGGAATATCTAACCCGCTGACGTTCACCTATACCGAATCCCTCCTGCCCGGACCCCTCGATTCTGCAAAGCGCTCCGGCAGCGACTCGCCGTCCGGGGGGCTCGGCCTTAACCAAAAAGCTTTGGCTGCCGCTCCTGGTCCAACCAGTTCGGGGCCTCCGCCGCCTCTTTCGGTTCCCTCCGCCATTTCCGGACCCGTCGGCAGTTCGTCTTCGCTTTCGGTAACTAACCCCATTGGGTCTGGAGCGCCAAGCCTGGGAGATGCGATGGTTCCCAGTTCGGTTCCCCAGCTATCAGGCCTCCCGGGCCTCGCGGCGGGCGCCGAAGAGACAGCCAGAGGCGCCGTAGAACACGCCATGGTGCGGCGGGTGTCACACGATGAAGTGTGGCCGGGCTTCGTTTTGGCGGGACTTTCGCTCTTAGGGACCGCAGGCTGCATGGCCTGCGCCGCGAGGCGATGGGACGAGCATCCGCAGGCGGCGCTGCGGGCAGCTTGTGGCTAGTACCTAGTGCAGCCGCGCATTAAAAAGGCGCGCATGTCGCGAAACCTCAAGCCACTCTGAGGGGCTTGCCCTCATAGGTCCAGCGGAAGGGCGTGGGGGTACGACACATTGTGGCCTCCTGACGTATCGGATGTCAGAATTAAACCACACGCGTGTAATTTATGCGGGATTGTACTAGGAGCTTGTCTCAGAAACGCTGAAAGCCGGGGTTTGACCGGCAGCAGAGAATTCTCCTGCATCTGAAAATTCCGGCGGAAGGTCGACCGAAAACCAAGACGCGCGAAGATTGGCCTTGCTTGCCCGCCCGCCAAAGCTTGAGCAGGTTGTGTGCGGTGTTTTCCAGCCTCCAGTCGCATCGGCAGGACTCCACGCCACGTCTTAGGAACTCACTGAACCCTCGTTCGGAGTGCTGGCCGAAAACCGGTTCCACCGTTTGGCCCCGCTTTTTGTAGAGCCGTTGTCCTCTTTTGGTTTCCAGCTTTCGTTCCATCCTCTGGCGGGTGTTAAGCCCAGCGGGGGTGCGGCCTTTCGGAGGGTTCTTCTGGGCCTGCTTGCGATGCTTCCATCCTTTGTTGGTGGCCACCAGTAGCTCGGGTCCCTCATCTTGCTGTTTTAGGTTGTCTTCGCTGTAGTAGCCGGCGTCGGCGAGCAGTACCTTGATCTTCCGATCGCTGCCTGCGGTTTTCAGGTCTTCTTTTGCTTGGGTGAGCATGGGATGAAGCTGGGCGGTGTCGGTGGCCTGGTTGGTCACATCGGCGGCTATCACAATCTGGTCTTCGGAGACCACCGCTTGGGCGTTGTAGCCCTGTATGAACCAGTGCGGGGACTTTAAGATCCTGGAGTCGGGGTCGGTGATGCTGGCCACCGCAGGGCGCTCGGGCTGCTTTGGTGGTTTGGGTGCTCTGCCCTTCAGCTTTCCACCGAGCTTTTGCTGATTCGCCTTTCTTTCCGCCTGTTTTTGCCGGTAGTCAGCCTGTCGCTTCCGGTCTTCAGCTTCCAGGCGCTTTTTTGCCTTGAGCAAGTTGTCCAGGCGCTTGCGCGAGGATTTCATCTGGTCGGGAAGGTCGTTGCCACCCTGGTAGTCCTTGTCTTCGGCAGCGTCGATGCTTTTGGCTTCTTCGAGCATTTTCTTTACTTCCTGCTCGATCGCCGCTGTGGTCTTGTTGGAGGACATCGAGGCGTTGGCCTTGACCTTGGTCCCGTCGACCGCCACTGTCCCCACTTTTCCCAGGCCGGCAGCAAAGCACAGGCGAAGGGCCTGCGTGAACAACCCCGACAGAGCGGATTCGTGCTCGGAGCGGAACCGGGCGATCGTGGCGTGGTCGGGGGTCTGGTTTGCGCAGATATAGCGAAAGGCGACATCCTCGATGCAGCGGCGCTCAATCGCCCTGGATGAGCGACAGCCAACGCAATAGGAGTACAAAAGCAGCGCCACCATCATCTTAGGGTCGTAGGCGGCCCTTCCCCACCCATCGTTGCGGTGGCGCTTGTAGAAAGGCTTCAGGTTCAGCTGATCGACGACCTCGCAGATAAATCGTGCCAGGTGGCCTTGCGGGAGCCAATCCGAAAGACTCGGGGGCAGCAGAAACTCCTGGTTGCGGTCGAAGGGGATGAAGTTGAAAGCCATCTGATCCTCCCGGAGAAGTTTGGGGTGACGGCAGAATTATTTCGAACTGGAACAGAAATCGCGAGCCTATCGGGTCACTTTATTTGGGTTTTTGCGACAGGCTCCTAGATAGAAAGAAAGAAGCGTTTTGCACACAGGCTAAGGGGAATAGATTTCCACCGCCGACAGGGGCTTGTTGCCCGCATCCATCCCGCCGGCGACCAGCACCCGGCCGTCGGAAAGGGCCGTGGCCGTAAAGAC
>JBOGWH010000278.1:0-12368 GCA_050692975.1 Actinomycetota bacterium
ACAACCAGCCGAAGCGCAAGGAATCCGCGCTGTGGGAGGAATGCGAGAAAGTTGCAGAGCGGCGCCTGCGCGGCAACTACTCGCATGTCTTCTACCTGCCGGTCGAGTTTCCGATCGTCCCCGACGGGCTAAGGCCCCTGGACCCCGACTTTCAGCAGGAAATCGACCGCCGGGTGCTGAATCTGCTCAAGTACCACGATCTGCATTACCACCCGCTCACCGGCGCGGTCCAGGAAAGACTGGATCAGATCGACTCGGTACTGCAAACCGCGCGGCATGGATGATGAGGAACTGATCCGCAGCGCCGAGCAGGCGCTGGCAGAGATCGACCGGACGGCGGGGCTGGCCGACGAGCACGCCGATGTGCTGGCGGCGCTTCGAATCCGCATCCACGGAGGGCCCCGAAAGTCTCTCGACGATGTTTTGAAGGCTGCCGGTGAGATGAAGGGAAAGCGCTCCCTGGAGGATCTCCCGGAGCCGGAAGGACCGGGTGGCTCCCTGGACGACCTATTCGGCGCGGCGGAGAAGAAGAAGGACTGGCCTTCGGGCTGACCCGCTCAGGGGGCCCGCAGCAGCCCCGTAAAGCCCGTCCTATGTAGGCTAGGACGTGGAAGACTGCCGCCTGGCCTGCTTCAGTGCGGCAGGATTCAGTCCGGCTTTGCAGGCGGCAGAAAAACGCGGAGACGTCTTGCTGATCGATGCCTCCCGCCTAATACAGGGGGATTAGAGCTTAGCTTAGGTGATGCTCGGTCCGGCATGGCTAGACGCCCAAATCTCTCGGCCCACGACAACGGGCGCGGCCTGGGAAGATCCTTTCCGCCGGGGCATCCCCCCACAGGGTGATATCGACCGCCGGGAATGGAATCCGCTCTTTAGGCAGACGGGGTTAGAACCCGATCGTTTTCCTTTTCGAAGGCGGGTGGGTTTCGGAACCGAACAGTTCTGCAAGAGTTCTCGCTTCCGATCCCTCGTCCATGGAGTGGCGCGCCAGCCATTGCCTGGCCTCATCGGAAGGAAAAGATACGAATTCGATTTCTGCCGCGCAGCGCCCGGGCCTTGAAACCGCCGGATGCAGGGCCTGGAGGGGCTCATTGGTCGTCACCAGGATAAGGATCCTCAGGCCCTGACCGAGGAGCCCATCAACAACGTTGAGCAGCCTGGAAAGACCCTGGCCGGTCTGCTCTTTGGCATCCATCGCCAGCAGCTCGCCGGTATCTTCGAGCGCCAACAGTCGCCATTTTTCGTCTTCCTCGTCTTCCTCGTCTTCCTCGTCATGGTCGTAGTCGTCGGCCTCGCGGGTGAGGACGTCTATAAGGTAGTTGGGCTTAGTGAACAGATTGTCCGGATCGATTACATACTCGAACGAGCACCACTTTCTCCATTCCCAGGCGAGCGCGCGGAGAGCGGAGGTCTTGCCAGTTCCCGGTTTCCCATGCCAAAGGACGAGCTGCCCGGCCGAGCCCGGTCGAAAGCCGGCGATCAGCGGGCCGAGATACCCTCTGGTCGACTTCGGGTAGTTCAATTCGATCTCGCTCCAGGTGGGGACGGTGATCTTGCGACTTGAGCGGCGGGCACCCTCGCGAAAGGTCCTCCAGAACGTGACGTGAACTTTCTGCTCCTCCCCCACCTCGTATACGGGAAGCGCAGACTGGAGGCTCTTGACGACCCCGTCCACGTCCTCTTTCTCGGCGGCGATCCTGGCTAGCACCTCCCCCTCCGCAAGCGAAACCAGGACCACTCCCTGATCGAAGCCAATGACGGCGACCCGCGCGTCCTTCTCCGTCTCAAGGCTGATCAGTTCACCCAGCTCATCGGGGTCGAATGATTCGGCCTCTGACGACCAACGAACCGTTTTGCAGTATTTGAAGCCGCGGCCGACCAGCTCGCGGGCAAAGGCGGCTTCGCAAACATCGGTGAGATACAGATCCCAGGTCAGATTTAGTTGGTCCATGATGCACGGCTTCTTTTTGTTGTTGGAATGAAAGAGAGTGCGGGGTCGCCGCGGAGGAGTCGGTCTAAACGAAGGATGACGCGGTTCAATGGTGACAGTTGATCCCCCGGTCTTGCAAGTGGCCGCGACCATTTCAAACATGAACAGGGGTATGACAATTCCTTGGTGTAATTCCGTCCCGGAGAAAAATGGCCCTCACTTGCCCCCCGGACCCTCGTGCTCGCGGGTAAAGGAGTCATAGCTGAGAATTACAACGATGTAGTTGTCATACCCCCTCTTTACTCTCGAGGCGTCACTTATACCCGATCGCGTCGATGACGTTCAGGGAGCCCGCACGGCGGGCCGGCTCCAGCGATCCGATCACCGCCATCGCAATTCCCACCACGAAAGCCGCCACCGCCGGACCGACCAACGAATCCGTAGAAGATCGGCATCCCGCCCGGCGGGCCTGCTATTGCTCAGAGGGATTGCCGAGGTACCTGTCTACGCTAATTGCGAATTCTTCGAGGTCGGCGAGGTGGTCTAAGTTCTGCCACATTTTGTCTTGATCGACTTCGAGATATGCGTGAACGAGGATGTTTCGCAACCTTGCCGCGCTAGCCAGCTTGGCCGCAACTGATTCCTCCAGCAGCCCCACTTCGGTCAACAGGCCAAAAGATGACACATAGTCTTTAGGGGCCATCGACGAGTCCTCCGCGACAATATGCAAAGCAATATCAATGGCGCCCTGAATCGCAAGCTGCAAGTTGCGCTCCGCCGCTGCCTGCAAGATCTTGTCGGTCAAAAACTTAGCTTTGCCCTCGGACTGTATCTGCCTAATGGCCAGCAGGCGACCCTCCATGTCTTTCAGGCGGATGCGGATTGCTCTAGGGTCGACCAAAACGGCCTTCTTCGAGGCGATGGGTGAGGCCCGCTGCCAGAGTCCTGCGGAAAGGCGCCATATCGAGATACTCGTTGACCGTCCTGACAAAGTGGGCAATGCGGGACTTTTCGTCTTTGCAGGTCAACACAATCCCGTCCCTCAGGACCCGGTAGCCGAGATCGATCGACGCGTCGTTCAGGATCACGAGGTCGACTTGGGCCGAATCGTTCAGCGTGGACAAGTCACCCAGGAGTTCGAGGCTTCGGTTCCAAGAGTCTGCGCCCGGTTCGAGCAAGACCGCGATGTCGATGTCCGAAATAGGCCCGGCGGTCCCTCTCGCCCGCGACCCAAACAGGTAAGCGACCAGCACATCGGCTTGTTTGGCCAGGAGGGTACGCAGCTCGGCGAGTAATGCCTGATCGTTAGGCGGGATCGGCGCCCGGCGATTCACGTGAGAAGCGGAAACAGGCATACGGTTATTGTCTCATTGCCTGGGGTCACGGCTGGACCAACGGAGCCGGCTATTCCGGTTACGCTCAGGGGAGGGGCGGCGACATGCTCCTGGGCCCGGGGGAAGCTGGATCTTTCGCCATAAATGGCCGCCAAGAGCGGTGCCCCGGCATTGCCGGTTGGAGCGTCTGGGTGTTTGGAGGATAACCCTGGCAGCAGTGTCTGCCTTTGCCCAAACCGACAGATACGATTGCGTGGCCTGACCCGGAGTTGTCACCGGCGGCCTGCCCCCAAAGCCCGGCGTCAGACGCTACTCGCCTGAGTCTTGCTCGAACAGAGCGATGCTGGCCGTGAAACCGTGCAGAAAGTTGCGGTTGCCGATCGGGCCGATTTCCCCGGCGCAGAACATCCCGGCCACCGGCATGCCCGGCATCGATTCGTGAAGCGCCTTCACGTCGTGGTCCTCGGTTCCGAACAGGCGCATTCCCCGCCCGTTGCAGGTGAACATCAGCGCCCCGGCCGCCCCGGTCCCCCCCGCTTCCGACAGCAGTGACTTCAGGTCCTCGTCGGCGGTGGCGGCGTCGCGCAGCTGAAACTGAACCGTGCGCCCGACCGCGGCGAGGTCCCCGATCGCGATGGCCCCGGTCTCGAAGTCGGCGTTGACTATGGGGCGGATCAAAAAGTCGCCTCGCTGCGGATCGGTTTTCAATTCGTCAATTACCAGGCCGACCTGAAGACTGTTGCGGATCATCTCCTGCTCCTGTGGCGTTGCTTTCCCGGCGATGTTGCTCACCCGCTCGAGCGGTGGTCGTCCGGCCAGCAGCTCGATCACATTCGACTGGCCGTGGGTGATGATGTAGGGGCTGCCGATCGGCCTGCAGCCCTGCGACACGACCGTCCGCACCGACACCTCGCCGTTCAGGAAGACGCCCACGGCGCCGGAGCGGCGTGTTTCGGCCCCCATCACCATGACGTTCTCGCCGGGTCCCCCTCCGCTGGCCTGGCCGCCGATCACCGGGATGCCGGGGGCTTCGGCGTTCATCCTGGTGAGCAGCGCCTGAGTCGGGAAGCTGTGAGGTTCGGCCAGAAGCAGCAGCGCCCGGGCATCTTCGGGCACCTCTCCCAATCCGATGACCGAGGGGCCATCGGCGGTGTATTCCATGCTGAGCCAGAAAGGAGCGGCCTCCGCTTTTCCGAGGTGCCCGGCCCAGACGGCGAAAGCCGCCGCCTCCTCCACCTCCCGGTCCTCGCCGACCACGGCCTGAGCGGTGCACCCCAGCAAGGCCGCTCCGGTCAGTCGCTGAGCGAGTTCCGGAGCCAGTTCTCTCATGGCGGGGGCATGGGTGGGGGAGACAAAAAGAAAGACCAGAGTCGGCGCCATGCCTTCGAGAGGGGCCAGGGCCTTGTCGAGGGCTTCCCCGGCGGCGGCCGACGTGTCCGGGTTGGTCGACAGTCCCGAACCGATCCTGATCAGGGCAAACCCCCGTCGGTCATCGCCCGCAGGTCGAGCGCCCTGTCGAGGCGCTCCGCCGAGAGAAGCCCACTTTCCTCGGCGGCCTGCCGCAGGGTCTTTCCTCCGGCGGCGGCGTCGGCCACGATCCTCGCGGCGGCCTCGTAGCCCACCAGCGGGACCAGGGAGGTCGCGGCGGTGAGGTTGCGTTCAACCAGCTCCGCACATCTGGCTTCGTCGGCCTCAATGCCGGCGACGCACTTTTCCGCCAGCAAAGCTGCGGCGGCGCCCAGTGTCTCGATCGAGAAAAGCAGGTCGTAGGCCATCAGCGGCATCATCGTGTTCAGTTCGAAAGCGCCGCCCATCCCGGCCATCGTGATGGCGGCATCGTTGCCGGCGATCTGGGCGGCAACCTGGATGACTGCTTCCGGCATGACCGGATTCACTTTCCCCGGCATGATCGAGGAGCCCGGCTGAAGCGCGGGCAGCTTTATCTCTGCAATCCCGGCGGCCGGTCCGGAAGCAAGCCAGCGCAGGTCGTTGGCGACGCGCGCCACGGAAACCGCAGCGGTCTTCACCGCCGCCGAGGCCTCCACGGCGGCTTCCCTCCCCCCCTGCGCTTCGAAATGATCGGGGGCTTCCGCCAGCGGGAGGCCGGTCCGTTGTGAAAGAAGGCTTATCGTGTGACGGGCAAAATCCGGGTGGGCGTTGATGCCGGTCCCCGCAGCCGTCCCACCCAGCGCAAGCTCGTGAAGGTGCGGAAAGGATCCCGCAATGCGGGCCATGGCGTGCTCAATCGCCGCCGCCCAGCCGCCGAATTCCTGGCCCAGGCGGACGGGAACCGCGTCCATCAGGTGCGTCCGCCCCGTCTTGACGATGTGATCGAATTGCTCGCTTTTGGCGGCCAGGCTCCGGCGCAGGCTCTCCAGACCGGGCATTAGATTGCCGGACATGGCAATCAGCGCGCCTAGGTGAACGGCCGTGGGCATCACGTCGTTTGAGGACTGGCACAGGTTGACGTGATCGTTGGGATGCACGGGCGAGTTGGAACCCAGCGGTGCGCCCAGCATCTCGTTGGCCCGGTTTGCGATCACCTCGTTGGCATTCATGTTTGTGGAGGTCCCCGACCCGGTCTGAAAGACGTCGAGGATGAACTCGTCTTCCAGCTTTCCGGCGATGACCTCCTCGCAGGCCTCACCGATCGCGGCGGCGAGACGCTCATCCAGCAGGCCCAGTTTGAGGTTGGCGCTGACGGCGGCCCACTTCACGAGGCCCAGCGCTGCGATGAACGTCCGGGAAAGCCTCCATGTGGAAATCTGAAAATTTTCGGCCGCCCGCGCGGTCTGGGCCCCGTAGTAGGCGGAGGCCGGAACCTGGACTTCACCGAGCGAATCGCGCTCGGTGCGGTGCGAACTCATGTCACGGCAATGGTATACAAGGCAGGTGATCCTGCTCCTCGTTCGCCATGCGGTCACCTCTTTGACCGGAAAGAAGCTCATCGGCTGGACTCCGGGCATGTCCCTGTCCCCGCAGGGCCGCAAGCAAGCCGAAGACGTGGCGAACCGGCTGGCCGCCGTACCCGTCAAGGCAATTTATACGAGTCCCCTCGAGCGGTGCGCCGAGACGGCGGATGCCATCGCCGGGCGTCACCGGCTCAAGCCGAAGCCCATGGAGGGCCTGGGCGAGATCCGCTACGGGCAGTGGCAGGGCAAGTCGTTAAAGACCCTCTACCGCACCAAGGCATGGACCCAGCTACGGGCCCAGCCGGCGGATTTCCGTTTTCCGGACGGCGAGACCGTGCGGGAGGCGCAGACCCGGGCTATCGGGGCCATCGAACAGCTGAGGAAAAAGCACCGGGGCAGCGATGCGGTGGTGGTGTGTTCCCACGCCGATGTGATCCGCCTGGCGGTTGCCGGATATATCGGGCTCGGCATCGACCTCTATTCCAGAATCTCGATCGCGCCCGCATCGGTGACCGTGCTGTCGCTCGGCGATACACCTCCCCGGCTGTTGCGTCTGGGGGACTTGGGTGGCTACGACGGGATGTTCGGCTCAGACGAGGCCGGAAAGCGAGTGCGATGAGCGAGCACATCGAATTCGATCCGGTCGACCGGATCACGGTCGGAGCCGTCGGCGACCCCGGCGAGCGAGTTTTCATGCTCCAGGCCTCCAGGGGGCCCGACCTTCGTACGTGGGTGCTCGAGAAGGAGCACGTGATGGCTCTGGGAGGCGGCAGCTACGCGCTTTTGGCCCAGCTTGGGGAACAGGAGATGACCCGCGAGATCCTGGGCAAGAGTTCGGCCGCGTTCTCTGAGGCTATGGACCTTCAGCCCGACGACGTCGCCTTCCGGATCGACCCGGGCACAATGGCCCTCGGGTACGACGACACCAAAGACATGATCCTGATCTCCTTTGCCGAGCTTAGCGAAGAGGAGGCCGCAGAAAAATCCACTGCTCGGCTCTGGGTGTCGCGGCGCCAGCTGGCCGCGCTCGGCGTCCACGGAATGGCGGTCGTCGCCGCCGGCCGCCCCGTGTGTCCGCTGTGCGGGCAGATTCTCGAAGGCGATCACAAATGCCCGCCTCACGTATTCAACGGGCACAGTAAGAAAACGGAGCCTTGACCGCCGGCGACCTGCTCTCGGGGGATCTCGAAATCCTCGGTATTTTGCCGGATTCCACCAACTACACGTTCCTGGCCCATCTTGAGTCCGGGCCCCTGGTCGTATACAAACCCCGCCGGGGGGAAACGCCTTTGTGGGATTTTCCCCCGGGGACGCTGTGCAACCGGGAGCTTGCCGCGTATCTGGTCTCCGAGGCAGGAGGCTGGGATTTCGTCCCCCTCACGGTTATCAGAGATGGACCTTTGGGAGAGGGCGCGGTGCAGGCCTACATCGAGCACGACGGCCGGATTACCGCCTTCGAGTTGGGCGAAGAGCACGAAGAGGTCCTGAGGTCGATCGCCGTATTCGACCTCGTGATCAACAATGCCGACCGCAAAGGCGGGCACGTTCTGCTCGACCCCGGCGGGAAGCTTTGGGCGGTTGACCATGGCATCTGTTTCAACGAGCTTCCCAAGCTGCGGACCGTGCTCTGGGACTTCATTGGTGAGAAGCTGCCGGAGGCCGATCTGCGCAGGGTCAGGGCGCTGTGCGACGCCGCCGACGGAAGTCTCGGGGCAAAGCTCGGTGCGCTGCTGGCGCCGGGCGAGGTGGCGGCGCTTCGAAGGCGGATCGAGGCAGTGCTGCGCCATCCCCAGTTCCCGCCTCCAGGCCCCGGCCGCCCCTACCCGTGGCCGCCCGTTTAGGAGCGCCCCGCTCTCAAACGGGGCTCAGTACGACTCCTCGTTGGATGGAAAGCGCCCAGATTCCACATCGGTCTTAAAGGCCTTGACCGCTTCGCCTATCGTCTCGCGCAGGCCGGCGTAGCGCCGCACGAACTTCGGGTCCGGGCCCGGTCCCATACCGAGCAGGTCGCTGAGCACGAGTACCTGGCCGTCGCAATGCGGTCCGGCGCCGACCCCGATCGTGGGAATATCGAGCGACTGCGTTGCTTTTCCCGCTACCCCGGCCGGTACCGCTTCCAGGACAAGAGAAAATGCCCCCGCCTTCTGCAGGCCGGCTGCGTCCGACAGCAGCCGCTGGGCCGACTCCTCGTCTTTGGCCTGCACCCGGTAGCCGCCCAGTTTGTGCACGGACTGGGGAGTGAGACCCAGGTGGGCCATCACGGGGATTCCGGCCGAAATCAGCGCCTCGGCCAGCGGCAGGTTGGGCCCTTCGAATTTGACCGCATGGGCGCCGGCCTCTTTCAGGAATCGGACGGCGTTTTGAACGCCGGTTTCCACCGATGCCTGGTAACTGCCGAAGGGCATGTCGGCCACCACCAGAGCATTGCGGGCACCCCGGGTCACCGCCCGGGTGTGATGGAGCATCTCTTCCATCGTGACCGGAAGCGTCGTGTCGTACCCCAGGGCCACCTGCGCCAGGGAGTCGCCGACCAAAATGACCTCGATTCCCGCGTCGTCCAGAATCCGGGCGGTGGGGAAGTCGTGGGCGGTCAGCATGGCGAACTTCCTGCCCGCCGCCTTGTAGCGGGCGAGATCGCCCACGGTGAAAGCCATTTTTTCTCCTGTTCCGGTCCCGGGGCCTGGCCTCCGGGCCTGCTCAAGTATAGGAGCCCAGGCGAGATGCCGGCGGGGCTTTTCCCGGCTTCGTTTATCATTTATCTGGAAAAGCATGGAGAAAATTTAATGCCGAGGGTCGCCGTCCTGTGCTGGGAGGAGAGCCGTCCGTGGGTGAGTGCCCTTCGACAAAAGGGCTTTAGCGTACCCTGGGTGGAAGAGCCCAAGGGCGAGGTCCACAAGCAGATTCCCGGGGTTGAGCCCGACATCCTGGTGGTCGACCTGACCAGATTGCCGGAGCGGGGAAAGGACATGGTGGCTTATCTGGCCGGCAAGGGCGCCCTGAAGGGAGTTCCGGTCGTGCTCGTCAGTCCCAACAACAACGCAACGCACGGGCTGAAAGGCAAAGTGGAGTCCCTCTCCGTCACGCCGCCCTCTCGCATCATCTCCGCCGTCAAGGCTTCTCTCGGCGGCAAGAAATAGCGAAGCAAGCGCCGAGCCTTCATCCAGTTCGGCCCTAAAGGCGCTCGGGTCTTTGTCCGATATCCCACCTTCACGCTTCCCGCCTGCGCCTAGAATGGGGCGTGGTTCGAACTTCAACTAAGCCATCTTTCGCAACTGCGGCCAAGCCGCAGTCCGGGAGGCGGACGGAACCGCCGGCCAAGCGATTCCCGCTCATCTGGCGAAGGCTCAGCAAGGAATACCCGGACGCTAAATGCGCGTTGAATTTCTCGAACCCCCACGAGATGCTGTTTGCGACCATCCTTTCGGCCCAGTGCACCGACCAGATGGTCAACAAGGTGACCGAGAAGCTGTTTAAGAAATACCGAACCCTGGAGGATTACGCCGGCGCGGACCCCGAGGAACTGCAAAAAGACATCAGGCCGACGGGGTTCTTCCGCCAGAAGACCAAGTCGCTACAGGGGGCGGCTCGCAAGCTGCTCGACGACTTCGGCGGAGAAGTGCCGTCGACGATGAAGGAATTGATCACGATCCCCGGCGCCGCCCGGAAGACGTCCAACATCGTGCTGGGCAACGCTTTCGGCAAAATCGAGGGCGTCGCGGTGGATACCCACGTGCGCAGGCTCTCCCAGCGCCTGGGCTTCACGGCGAACCACGACCCCGACCGCATCGAGCAGGACCTCATGAAGCTGGTACCCAAGGCCAAATGGTTTCACCTGACTTATCTGCTGATCGAGCACGGCCGCGCGGTGTGCAAAGCCCCGGTTCCCAGGTGCGAGGACTGCGTCATCAGCGATCTGTGTCCTTCTTCGAGGGTGTGATGGCGGACCTTTTCGTCGGGACGTCCGGGTTTGCCTACAAGGAGTGGAAGGGAGTTTTCTATCCCGAGGGCACCTCCGACAAAAAGATGCTGGCCTATTACTCCGGCGTGCTGCCTTCGGTGGAGGTAAACTTCACCTTCCGCAGAATGCCCGAGGAGTCGACCTTTCTGTCCTGGAAGCAGCAGTCTGCCGAGGGGTTTCGCTTCACCCTGAAGGCCCCTCAGAGAATCACGCATTTCAAGCGTCTGGTCGATTGCCGGGACGATGTGGATGAATTCGTAAGACGGGCCCGGCTGCTCGAGGACCGTCTCGGAACGATTCTGTTTCAGCTACCGCCGAACCTCAGGTATGAAAAGGAACGGCTCGCACCATTCCTCGATGCGCTTCCCCCCGTGGCCCGTTGTGCGATGGAGTTTCGCCATGAGTCGTTCAACGACCCCGAGGTCGACGACCTGCTGGCCGCCAACTCGGTCGCCCGGTGCGGCGCCGACACCGACGAGATCGCCCTTGCCACAGTTCCGGTGACGGCTTCGCACGTTTATCTGCGATTGCGCAAGGAAAATTACGAGACCGCTGAACTCTCCGAATGGGCCGGAAGGCTCACAAAGACGCTTAAGCAGGGCCACGACGTTTACTGCTACTTCAAACACGAGGGCGGCGGAATCGGCCCTAAGTACGCGCTGGCGGTAAAGGAGCAGGCGGCTTAAGTGGCCTCGTTTTTTGATCTGTCGCGCCGAGGCAAGCTGTCGTTTTCCGGCCCCCAGGCGCTGTGGTTTCTCGACCAACTAGTCACCAACAAGGTGGTGGATCTTGCAGCAGGGGCCGGTGCCGAGGCCCTTCTGCTCACTCCCAAAGGTCGCATCGAGGCCCAGATGCGGATCCTGCAGCCGGTTTCCGAGCAGGTCTTTGTCGATCTCGACACCATCGAGGCGGGTCCCGTGGCCGACTTCTTCAACGGAAGAGTGTTTGCGACAAAAGTGAAGGTTTCCGACGCCACCGCCGATTTCGGAATTATCCGCCTGCTGGGACTCGATTCCGCCGGACTGCTCGAGCGGGTGATTCAGTTGAGGGAGGTCCCCGATGCCGAGCACGAGTGCGCTTCTTTTCCGGAAGGTTTCGTAGCCGCCTTGGTGCGCCCGGCGCCGGGATTTGACGTGTGGACTCAGGAAGGGTTTACAGGAGAGTTCGTCCGGCGCCTGGAGGCGGCGGGGGCCTCGGCCCTGACCGGCGCCGAATATGAGGATGTCCGCGTTGCCGGAGGAGTTCCCGTCTACGGGACGGATTACGACGACACCTTTCTTCCTCAGGAAGCAGCCATGGAACTGGCGGTGCATTTCCAGAAGGGTTGCTATCTGGGGCAGGAGGCGGTGGCGATGGCCCAGCGCGGGAAAATAAAGCGAAGGCTTCGCCACGTTATTTTCGACGGGCCGGGAGGGACGGGGCCGATGATGTACGGGCAACAGAATGCAGGGAGTGTCACCAGTGCAGGTAGCTTTGAGGGTCGCTGGTTCGGCATAGCGACAGTCAAGACCGAAGTCTTGCCGGGAGAGGCCATTTCTGTGCGCGTAGGCGATAACGCCTACGCCGGGATCACCCGGGAGTTGCCCGGCACAACTCACGGGCCGAAGGTCCCCAGCGCCCGCGAACTCAGGGAGCGTCTCCGAGGCTCGGCCTGAATGGGGGCCTAGGGCGGCTCGGTGCTGCCGCCAAGGGACGGCCGCCTGGAGGATTAAACTGCCGCGTGCCCGAATTTGATGTAGCGATCCTCGGCGGAGGCAACGGCGGCTACGCCTGTGCCCTGCGTGCGGCGCAGCTGGGGTTGTCGGTCGGCCTGATAGAGAAGGGCAAGCTAGGCGGGACCTGCCTGCACATCGGCTGCATCCCCACCAAGGCTCTTCTGCATTCGGCGGACGTCCTGGAACAGGCGCGGGTGGCGGACAAGATCGGGATCACGATCGACGACCCGGGGTTCGACTGGAGCAAGGTCCTTTCGTTCAAAGACGGCGTTGTCTCGAAGCACTACCGGGGCCTGCAGGGCCTGATCAAGTCGCGGGGAATTAACGTGGTCGAGGGCAACGGTCGGCTCGCCGGTCCGGGGGCCATCGACGTGGATGGCGGCGAGCAGGTAACCGCCGCCGCCGTGGTTTTGGCCTCGGGTTCTTACGCCCGGTCGCTGCCGTTCATACCGATCGACGGCGATGTGTTCGTCGTCTCGGACCACTGCCTTTCAATGGGTGAGGTCCCCGCTTCGCTGA
>JBOGWH010000279.1:0-6653 GCA_050692975.1 Actinomycetota bacterium
GATCTGACAGGGGTGGTGATCGGCAGCGTCGTTCCGGCGGCGACATCTTCGGCGGTCAAGATGGCCCGCAGGTTCTGCAGACTGGAGCCGGTCGTGGTGGGTCCCGGCACCAGGACCGGCATCTCCATCGCCACCGACGATCCGCGCGAGGTCGGAGCGGACCGGGTGGCCAATGCGGCGGCCGCCTATGAGCAGACCGGGGGCCCCGCCATCGTTGTCGATTTCGGCACGGCCACCACCTTCGATGCCGTAAGCCGCGGGGGTGAATATCTCGGCGGAGCCATTTGTCCCGGAGTTGAGGTCTCCGCCGCGGCACTCAGCTCCGCCGCCGCCAGGCTGCTCGATGTCGAACTTGCGGCTCCCCGGGGCGTGATCGGCAGGACGACGTCCGAGTCGCTTCGCTCGGGCATCGTCCTCGGCACGGCCGCTATGGTCGACGGTATGACCGAAAAGCTGAACAAGGAGTTGGGAGGGGACGCCGCGGTGCTTGCCACCGGCGGCCTGGCCGCGCTCATTATCGAGCATTGCAGCACCGCGATCATCCACGAGCCCAATCTCACGCTCAACGGACTCGGCCTGCTTTACGAGCGAAACGCCGAGGCCCGCTAGGGATGCCCGATCAGGTTCCCGAAACCGCCGATCAACGGGGGCAGCGCCTGGCCAAACTCGAAGCCATCAAGGCCGCAGGGGGAGAGGCCTATTCCCTCAGTTACGACCGGACCCACACCGCCGGCGAGGTGCTTGCCGCTTACCCGGACCTACCGCCCGGCAGCGATACCGGCGCCCAGGTGAGCGTGGCGGGCAGGATGATGAGCCACCGCAGGCACGGAAAGCTTGCCTTCGCGGACCTGGTGGATGCAACCGGCCGCATCCAGCTGATGGCGCAGGCCGACCGGATGGGAGATGCCATCGACGCCTTCGGCGAGGTCGATGTCGGCGACTGGATCGGGGCCCGGGGAACGGTGGTCACCACCAAGCGCGGAGAGCTCACGGTGCTCATCGACGAATTCGAGATGCTGTCGAAGTGTCTGCGCCCCCTGCCGGACAACTGGCACGGCCTCAAGGATGTGGAGACGAGGTACAGGCAGCGCTACCTGGATCTGATTGCGAATCCCGACGGCCGGCGGGCGGTGATGGCGCGCTCTGCAGTCGTGCCGGCAATTCGCCGCCGGCTCACCGACGCGGGTTACCTGGAGGTGGAAACGCCGATGCTTCATCCGATTCCCGGCGGGGCTCTGGCCAGGCCTTTTGAGACGTTTCACGAGACGCTGAACATGACGCTTTATCTTCGTATCGCCCCCGAGTTGTACCTGAAGCGCCTGCTGGTCGGGGGCATGGAGAAGGTCTTCGAGATCAACCGCAGCTTTCGCAATGAAGGCGTCAGCGTCCAGCACAATCCCGAGTTCACGATGCTGGAGCTTTACGAAGCGTTCGCGGACTACAACGAGATGGCGTCTTTGCTCGAGCAGATTGTGCAGGCGGGGGCCGCCGCGCTAGGGGAGCGATCCGCCTTCGAGTTCCAGGGAGAAACAATCAGCCTCGAGACTCCCTTCCGGCGGGCAACCATGCTGCAGCTTCTGGAGGAAGCGGGCGTCGACACAGCAGGGGATCTTCAGACCGAATGCAAGCGCCTCGACGTCTCGTTCGATCCCTCCTGGCCCTGGGGAAAGCTGCTGGTGGAACTCTACGAAAAGACCGTCGAGAAGAGCCTAATGCAGCCGGTTTTTGTCATGGATTATCCGAAGGAGGTGTCGCCGCTTGCCCGCGGCCACCGAACCGACGACCGGTTCACCGAGCATCTGGACCTGGTCATCGGCGGAATGGAGGTCGGCGTGGCGTACTCAGAGTTGACCGACCCCTTTGAACAGCGGGCGCGCTTTGAAGCACAGGCCGGGACCCGCGAGGGCCGGGAGACCACGGAAGTGATCGATGAAGACTTTCTGAGAGCCCTTGAGTACGGGATGCCCCCCGCCGGAGGGCTGGGCTTCGGCATCGACCGCTTTCTGATGATCCTGACCGGCCAGCCGTCAATACGCGAGGTGATCGCCTTCCCTGCGTTGCGCCCGGAGCAGTAAATCTCCGGCTACCCAAACAACGCGGTGAATCGTCGTCGAAGCCTGGCCGCGTTGCTCCTCGGTTGCGGGATCTTCTCGGGCTGCGGAGTCCCGGAGTCCGAAGATAAGTCTCCGCCGGCCCAGGCCGAGCGGTCCGATAACCGCCCCGTCTGGCGGGTCGTCGTCATGGGGGGCAAGACGGACGACCGGCTCGCGGCCATCCTACGGGGCGCCGAACTGGCCGCCGCCGAGCTGTCGGACAAAGGCCTGGAGGGCAGAAGGGTCCACATAGACCAGCTTGCCCCGTCGGGACCGGATCTGGCAGGACTGACCGACGACCGGCAGGTTATTGGAGCAATCACGGTGGCCGGTGCGGACGCGATCCGGGCGGCCGGGAATGCTCTGGACGACTCTCGATTCGCCGTGTTCGAGATGGCCGACGACCTGTACGAGACCGGCGGCCTGAGCGATTCGGTGTTTCAGGTTCCGGCCCCCCGCCCCTGGCAGGCTTTCAGGATGGCCAGATATTTCGGGCCGGGAGATCGCGGGTACCGCAAGGCCGGGCTGCTGCGAGAGCCGGGCCCCGATTCGGAATCTGCTGCCGCGGTCCTCAAGGAGGCCCTGGAACGCCGGGGGGTGGCTTTCATCGATGCCCCGGGCGGCGTTGAAGAGGCGCTGGGAAACCTGGAGGGGGCCAGGCCGGAAGCGGTCGTTGTCCATGGGTCCGGGCTATTTCGAAGCAGGGCCGTCAAGGCCCTGTCGCAGCCGCCCCGCCTCTACGGGGGCAAGCCCCGCATTGCTGACGGCTGGAGGCCGCAACCCGCCTTCTTCGAGGAGCAACTGGGCGCCGAAGGCGTTATGGCGGGGGCTGTCGCGGCGGGAGATTACGCAGGCTTTCTAGCCGGCACGCCGGTGGAGCGGCCGGCCCGGTTCAATCAGGCCTTCAGGGCCCGCTACAAGCGCGATCCTTCAGGAATCGAGTTGAGTGCCTCCGACTGCGTTTACGTCCTGGCGGAGGCAATAAAGCGTGCGGGCGGCCTGGATCGCCCCAAGTTGCTCGAGGAGCTGGAGGGCTTCGACAGGGTGCGCTTCGGGCGGCTCCCGATCTCACTGGGCCCCGACGACCATGTCGTCGCCGAGCGCGACGTGCTGGGCCTATGGGCGGCCGGGAAAGGCACCTGGCGGCCGGTGATGCGAACCTTCACTTCAGACCTGGAGCGCACCAACGTGCTGGAGGAGGACTGGTCCGCGTTTTTCGACGGCACGACGCCCGGCGGCGAGGCGCCCTTCTATCACCAGGCGAAGTCGGGGATCACCTCCGACAAAGGTGACCCTCTGAATTAAATCAGGCGGCCGTGCTGTAGCTGAGGCTGAGAAGATCCCCGCTGGAATAGAAAGTGCCCGAACTGCGGACGCACCGCACCCTGACTTTGACCTGGCCGGTGGCAGCATCAATGTAATCGGACGCCGGCTCCGCCGGGGATAGGTTCGAAATCTGAACCTCCGTCGACGAAACACTCCTGGAGTCCAGCTGGGCCCAGGTCTGCAATGCAGCGTTCCATACCGAGACTGTCTGCGTGCAGGACCGGGAGTTCTTTCCCTTGTAGGTCACCTTGAGTGCCGAGGCGTCCGGGGCGACGGCGGGGAAGGTCCCCTGCCAGGAACTGGTCCGGGTTCCCGACGTATTCGAGGTGACCTGGTAGTACAGGTTGTTGTCGGAAACCAGGTTCGCGGCGCTCCCGGAACGAAGCGTGGAGGATTCCAGAGGGGCCGTGGAAGCCGGATAGACGGTGACCGTCTTCATGGCCGGTGGAGGCGGGGTGGTGCTTCCTACGCTGGCGACGGCCCTGGCCACGTTGAGCCGGGCGCCCGTAGTGCTCTTTCCTGCGAGGGAGCTCACCGGGTCCCCGCTGCTGTAAAGCAGGCTGCGGATCTGTGTGTAAGCAGCAGAGGTTCCGGTGCGAGACAGCAGCATCGCGGCTGCTCCCGCCACGTGCGGAGTTGCCATCGACGTTCCGTTCCAGCTGGCATAAGTGTTGGAGCGGGTGGTACTGCGGATGCCGACTCCCGGAGCGCCGATGTCTACGGTGGATGACCCGTAGTTGGAAAACGAGGCCAGATTGTCGTAAGAGTCGGTTGCTGCGACCGAAATCACGTTGTCCTGCTGGTACCCGGAGGGATAGTTAACCGTGGTATCGGTGTTGCGACCGTCGTTGCCGGCCGCCGCCACGAAAAGCTGATTGGCGCCGCGGGCCCGCCCGATGGCGTCGTAGAGAGACTGGGAATAGCCGCCCCCGCCCCATGAGTTGTTGGTCAGGTGGGCGCCCTTGGCAACCGAGTAGTCCAGGCACTGGACCGCATCGCTGGTCCATCCCGAACCGTCGGCGCCGAGGAACTTCAGCGCCATGATCTTGACGTTCCAGTTGAGGCCGGGGACTCCGATAGCGTTGTTGGTGGCTGCCCCTATGGTGCCGGCGACATGGGTCCCATGGTTGTGGTCGTCCATGGGATTGCCGTCGTTGTTGATGCAGTCGGCCCCGTAGACATCGTCGACGAAGCCGTTTGAGTCGTCGTCGATCCCGTTGGCCGCTTCACCCGGGTTGGTCCACATCTGGGAAGCCCCGAGGTCCTGGTGGTTGTAGTCCACTCCCGAATCGATCACTCCGACCACGACCGACGCGGAGCCCGTCCCGGTGTCCCACACCGTGGGCATGCCGACTTTCTGCAGCCCCCACATCTGCGACCAGTACGGGTCGTTGGGGACGACCGACGCGGACAGTTGGTAGTCCAGTTCGGCGTAGCGGATGCCGGGCCGGCCCCTCATTACCTGGACGAAGTCCGGGGCGTTTCCGGGTGTCTGAACCTCGTAGAAGTTGCCGGGGGCGTAGTAGGACAGGACCTTCCCGCCGCTGCCGCGGATCGACTGCTCGGCCGCCCCGCGGCCCTCGGGACTCACGCCGACCAGCGCCTTTCCCGCCTTATGGGGCGCCTGGGGACCGGCGGCCGGCGCCGCTCCCGTGGCGATTCCGCTCAAGGCTCCGAGCGCAGAAATAGTGACCAGGGCTGAAAAAAATCTCTTGAAAACGGGCATCCTTGCTGTCCCCCTGTTTTTGTCCGGTGGCCGACTCTAATGGTACTCCTGTTTCCCGTAAGTTCTTATCGGCAGGGGGGATGTTCGGCCTTATACGGCGGGGCCAAAATCCTAGATCTTCCCGGGCCGAAGCGCCCTTGGTTAGGTGTCCCTAACCGTTATCCGGGGCAGTACTTATAATTGAGAGACAAACCGGGTATGTTCCCGGTCCCACAGGAGAATGGCCCATGTTCGAGCGCTTTACCGATAGGGCACGCCGGGTGGTCGTACTGGCGCAGGAAGAGGCGCGGCTGCTCAATCACAACTACATCGGAACCGAGCACATTTTGCTCGGACTGATCTCGGAAGGCGAGGGTGTCGCCGCCAAAGCACTGGAGTCCCTGGGAGTCTCCCTGGATTCTGTTCGCTCGCAGGTCGAGGAGATTATTGGAACCGGCTCGTCGTCGCCTCAGGGCCATATCCCTTTCACGCCCCGGGCCAAGAAGGTTCTGGAGCTTTCGCTGCGCGAAGCTCTGCAACTGGGCCACAACTACATCGGAACCGAGCACATTCTGCTCGGGTTGATCCGTGAGGGTGAGGGCGTCGCCGCGCAGGTTCTCCAGAAGCTCGGCGCCGATCTCGGCCGGGTGCGCCAGCAGGTCATTCAGTTGCTTTCGGGCTTCGGGTCCAGCCAGGAGAAGGGCGCGCAGGGGGCCGAAGGCGCCGCAGGTTCGCCGGGAGGTTCTCCGATCCTCGACCAGTTCGGTCGAAACCTGACCGCGCTGGCTTCGGGCAACAAGCTAGACCCGACCATCGGCAGGGAAAAGGAAATCGAGCGGGTCATGCAGGTGCTTTCTCGCCGCACCAAAAACAACCCCGTTCTGATCGGTGAGCCCGGCGTCGGCAAGACTGCCATCGTCGAGGGCCTCGCCGCCATGATCGTTCGCAACGAGGTTCCCGAAACCCTGAAGGGCAAGCAGATTTACACACTGGACCTCGGGGCGTTGGTTGCAGGGTCGCGCTACCGCGGCGATTTTGAAGAGCGGCTGAAGAAAGTTCTCAAGGAAATCCGCACCCGCGGCGACATCGTCCTTTTTATCGATGAACTCCACACCCTGGTCGGCGCCGGCGCCGCCGAGGGGGCCATCGATGCAGCTTCGATTTTGAAGCCGATGCTGGCCCGCGGCGAGCTGCAGACGATCGGCGCCACCACTTTGGACGAGTACCGCAAGTTCCTGGAGAAGGACGCCGCTCTGGAGCGCCGGTTCCAGCCCATCATGGTCTCCGAGCCAACCGTTGCCCACACCATCGAGATCCTCAAGGGCCTGCGGGACCGTTACGAGGCGCACCACCGGGTGTCGATCACCGACTCGGCGCTGGTGGCCGCGGCCAACATGGCCGACCGCTACATCTCCGACCGCTTCCTGCCCGACAAGGCGATCGACCTCATCGACGAGGCCGCCTCGCGCATGCGCATCAAGTCGATGTCCTCGCCGCCCGTGTACCGCGAGCTCGAGGACGAGATCGAG
>JBOGWH010000280.1:0-8931 GCA_050692975.1 Actinomycetota bacterium
TATCTGCACTGGCGCAGATGCGAGAGAAGATCTTTTCCGAGGCTACACGCCAGGGCAGAAGGGAAAGTACATGCGCCTATGCCGCAGACGCTTTGGTGCAGATGGCAAAACACGTCGGTGGCTGCACCCTTGAGCCCAAAGGCGGACCTAAGGCTTTGGTGAAGATAAGAGTTGATCACTCGGCTTTGGTACGCGGCCGCACTGAGCCTGGAGAGACCTGCGAGATTGCAGGCGTAGGACCGGTTTCGGTGGCCACGGTGCGAAAGTTTGCCTCCGACGCCTATCTTGCCGCTTTGGTTTGCGACGCAACCGACGTCGCTGCGGTTTCTCATATGGGGCGCAGCATCCCCGCCCGCCTGCGCACCGCCTTGGAGGAAAGAGACCCCGAGTGCGTGGTGCCCGACTGCCATGCCAACCGCTACTTAGAGATAGATCACATAATCCCCGTGGCCGAGAAAGGGCCCACAGCTCTGTCGAACCTGGCCAGGCTGTGCTGTTTTCACCACGACCAGAAGACCTACCGGGGATACCGGCTTTTAGGAGGACCTGGCAACTGGGCCTGGCAGCATCCCGATGCTGGATCGGGGGAGTGCCTGGAGGGCACCGGGGTTGAGTCGGAGCCCGACCTATCCGAGCAGGGTTCCGTGCGGGCGGGAGCCGCACGGGCGGGGCCGCCCTGACCAGCCGGGCGAGCCGCACGGGCGGGGCCTCCCCGACAAGGCGCGCGGGGCCACCTGGACAGTTCATAAGCCCTAGGAAGATTCTCCGAAGTACATCTCGGCGTCCGAATCGGGATGCGTCATAGCGCTGTTCGAGTGCACTCATGTCAACCACCGGCATTTAGATCATCCTTTGCTCGACTGCGCGAAAATTGAAGATCAGAATTGGGGGTGGATTGGTGGATTTTGCGGGGCACAGGTACCGAGCCAGTGGGACACGGGTACCGAAGCCGGGTCGGGGAATGGGGCATAGGTACCGAGGCCAAAGTGGGGCAGAGGTACCGAGCTTTTAAAACGAAAAGTGGAATCTTTGCGTGGAGCTGCGGGGATTTGAACCCCGGACCTACTGGCTGCCAGCCAGCCGCTCTACCCCTGAGCTACAGCCCCGACTTCTCCAAGATATCACCGGCCCGTAAGGGGCCGCATCGCACTCCTTCAGCCACAGGATCAGGGTTCCCCTCCGCCGGAGGAAGGGCTTTCCGGGCCTCCAGAGAGGCTCTCCGGGCCCCCCGAAGGGCTCTCGCCGCCCGTCCCGTTTGACCGGCGCGGGCCCCCGGGGCGGCGGCCCCGCCCCCGCCGGCGCTGGCGCTTGCGGTTCTCAACGCGGGTAAGGGCCTGCTGGGCCTCGCCGTGGTCAAGGGGCTCCTCGATGTCGGGGGGCTCGGTCTCCACCATGGCCTCCTTCGGATCGTCCCCGGAGGCGACGCGGACCACAAGCCTGAACTCCTGGGGAGTGGAAGGGACCCCGTACTCGTTCTGCAGGTCCTCGATAAGGTCCTCCAGGACGGTGCCGTCCGGGGGAAGAGTGGTGACTTTCGAAGGCTTCGAGGACATCGCCTCGATTGCCGACCGCCTTTCGGCCCTGGGCGGCCCCGGCTTTCTGCGGCGGCGGGAAAGCTTGCGCCGGGGCCCGCCCGGGGATCGCTGGTCCTCGCCGGTATCGGTCTCGGCGACACGCCCTGAACCGCGGCCTCTGCGCCGACGGCGCCTTCCTCCCCTAGACATCAACCACCAGCCGCGGCGGCCTCATCCTCGAACTCAACACGGCCGGCATCTTTCCACAGCCGCTCCAACTCATAAAATTCCCGCTCCTGCGTGTGAAATACATGGACGACTATGTCAACGTAGTCCAGAAGCACCCACCGATGCTCGCGCTCCCCCTCCCTGCGATAAGGCTTCACGCCGCGGTCTCTCAGGCGTTTTTCGACCTCGTCCACCACCGTAGCCACCTGGCGCTCGTTGGACCCGGAGCAAATAACGAAATAGTCCGTAATCCCGATCAGCTCGGCGACGTCCAGAATCAAGACGTCCTGGGCCTTTTTGGAGGCGGCCGCTTGGGCGGCCAGCAGCGCCCGATCCCGGGATCCGGTCAGCTGATGACCTTCGGCTGCGCTCTCACTGTGTTCACTGTACCCATCGACGGCGGCTTGTGCGCGGGAATCGGGCGCAGCTTTGTAGGATTTTTCTGTCCGGAACGATTTTTCGTACAGACCATGCTCACGGATGTAATCGGCCACTGCGTCGGGCAGAAGGTAACGGATGGGGCGTCCCCCCGCCACCCGGGCACGGATGTCGGTGGACGAGATGGCCAGAGCCGGGATCTGCATAAGGCTGACCCGGGAGGCGATCCCGGCCTCTTCCAGCTTTGACAGGTCGTAGTCCGGCCGGGTGGCGGCGATGAAACGCGCCTTTTCGAGAACGTCCCCGGCGTCCTTCCAGGTGAGGATCTCCAGCACCGCGTCCGCCCCGGTAATGAAAAAAAGCTCGGCCGGCTGCGGATACAGCTTCCGGAAATCGTTCAGCGTCTCCACGGTATAGGTTGGCCCCGGCCTTTCCGTCTCTATTGCAGAGACCGAGAAGCTGGGATTGGACCCCGTGCCGATTCTCGTCATTTCCAGACGCTGCGCCGGGGGGCTGAACTCGCGCTTTTGCCACGGGGCGCCGGCGGGGACGAAGATCACCTCGTCGAGGCCGAACTGGACCCTTGCCTCTTCGGCGCATACAAGGTGGCCGTGATGGATAGGGTCGAAAGTGCCGCCCATGATTCCGATGCGGCGGGCCGGGGTGCCGCTCAGAGAATGACCCTCGGCAGCGGGCCGGTCTTCTCCAAAGCAGGATCGGGCAGTACCGGAGGTGCTTGGCCGGTGCGCGCTTCCGCGGGGCGTCCGGCCACCAGCTCGCTGATCAGTCTGTAGATCTGTTTCGGCCGGCCGATGGTCCTGAAACGGAAGGACGCCCCCCCTGCCGACCGAACCACCACGTCCCCGTATCCAAGCAGTCTTCCCGCCGGACTTCGATTTATCGTTACGTCGGAGGCCTTGGCCAGCGACGCCGACCGCACATGAGAAGCCAGCAAGCCGCCTGCAGATAGAACGCGCAGATCAGTGACTGCGTAGCTTTTTCTCCACCAGCGCAGTACCCGGGACGCGGCAAAGACCGTGACGGCCGCCGCCAACCACCCGAATGCATCCCCGATCACAGGCCACAGGTCCAGGGCTACTGCCGCGCTCCCGGTTGCCCAGGCCAGCAAGATGGCGGCCAGCCACAGCCCGAAGGGGCGGACCAGGACGACCGGGTGAGACCGCACGCAGGCAATCAAATGCTCACCGTCGAGCAGATACTTTTCCCACTTCCCCGATCTGTACGCCATGGTCACAACTAGGATAGACAGCCGATGAGCCGGAGAGGGGATTTTAGGCAAGCAGGCCTGGGGGCAATTCTCGTTGCCCTGGCCGCGGCCTGCGGCGCCGGCCCCGAGATGCCCGCGCAGACGGTCACCGGTGCGCCCTCGCCCGGAGCTTCCGTGACCCCCCAGGCCAAGCTTCCGGCAGCCAGGCTGCAGATTCTCAGAAACGGAGAGCGGGTCGCGCTGTTCAGTGTGGAAATGGCCCGGACTCCGGAGCAGCAGGCCGCCGGGCTGATGGGGCGGACTAACCTCAAGCCCGATGCCGGGATGGCCTTCATAAACGACACGCCATCGACCACGCCTTTCTATATGCAAAACACGCTGATCGCCCTCGATCTGGCCTTCTGGGGCGAGGACCGCAAGATCTTTCAGATCGTCCAGATGGAGCCGTGCCGCAAGACCCCCTGCCCCCTGTACCCGCCCGATCGCCCTTATCTGGGGGCGCTTGAATTAAACCGCGGGACGCTGGAAAAGGAAGGTGTTCGAATAGGCGATGAGGTTGTGCTCACCGTAACGGTGGCGCGGTAAAGCTTTTCTAGCCCACGTGCCGGCGCCGGGAAAGCGTTTCTAGCCCAGGCTCCCAGCTGAAATAGGCCCCCGAGCGGGAGGTCCACCGGCGCACCGACGCGCACGCTGAAATAGGCCTTGGGTCCGGTGCCCACCGCCGGGAAAGCGTTTCTAGCCCAGGTGCCAGCGCCAGGGGGTGACCAGGTCGTGGGCCTCCTTCGGCCCCCAGCTTCCGGCGGGGTAATCGACCGGAGGGGTCCGCTTCAAAATGGGTTCGACTATCTCCCAGCATCGCTCGATCTCGTCGGCCCTTGTGAACAGGGTGGCATCGCCGAGCATGGCATCGTGCAGAAGCCGTTCGTAGGCCTCCGCGGGCTTGGCCATGAAGGACTCGGCATAGTCGAAGTGCATGTTGACCGGCTTTACCCGCATGTCCGGTCCGGGCATCTTGGCGTCGAAGGTGATCGTGATCCCCTCGTCGGGCTGCACCCGGATGGTCAGGTGGTTCGGCTGGGGCCGGTCCAGCCCCGACTCCTGGAACAGCATGTACGGCGCGTCCTGGAAGAACACCGTGATCGTGGTGGAGCGGCGGTGAAGCCGTTTGCCGGTCCTCATGAAGATCGGCACTCCGGCCCATCGCCAGTTCTGGATCTCGGTCTTCATCGCAACGAAAGTCTCGGTGTGTGAGTCGGCCGCCACATCTTCCTCTTCCAGGTAGCCGGGCACCTCTTTGCCGCCGATAACGCCCCGGGTGTAACGACCGCGCACCATGTTGCCCGGCTCGATCGGACAGATCGAGCGCAACAGCTTGACCTTTTCGTCCCGGATCGACTCGGCGTTGAACGACGCCGGCGGCTCCATGCCCAGCGTCGCTAGAAGCTGCATCATGTGGTTCTGGACGATGTCCTTGATGGCGCCGGCCTCCTCGTAGAAACCGGCCCGGCCTTCGATTCCCACGGACTCGGCCACCTCCAGGAGCACCGCGCTCACGTAGCGGCGGTTCCAGATCGGCTCGAACATGCCGTTGGCGAGGCGGACCACCAGAATGTTCTGGACGGTTTCCTTTCCCAGATAGTGATCGATCCGATAGATCTGCTTTTCGTCGAAGTACTTGTGGACGGTTTTGTTTAGGTCGATGGCGCTCTGCAGGTCGCTGCCGAAGGGCTTCTCGACGATGATCCGGGACTCCCGCGTAAGACCGGCCGAACCCAGGCCGGTTGCTATTTGCGGAAATGCTGCCGGAGGGGTAGCGCAGTAGAAGAGTCGCCTCCCGAAGGTTCCGAAGTCCGAGCGCAGGCGCTTGAGCTTCGCGGCCAGGCCGTTCATCGCGGTTTCCCCTTTGTACTCACCCGCCTCGTAGAACAGGCGCCGCTGGAACTCGTCCCACTGACTCACCTCCAGGCCGGTCCGGCTGAAAAGCGAGGTGGCCTCTCGCATCGAAACGCGGAACTCCTCATCCGTCATCTTCGAGCGCCCGTAGCCGATGATGACGAAGCTGGTGGGCAGCAGGCCCTCTATATACAGGTTGTAGAGCGCCGGCATCGCCTTGCGCCGCGTGAGATCTCCGGAGGCGCCGAATATGACCAACGCCTGAGGGTCCGGGCGCTTCAGTCCCAAGGTTTCACCATACCGATGCTCACTCTCCCGACAATCTCGCGATAGACCGCCCTGCCCGTAGAACCATGCCCCTTTGCCGGTTGATTGACACTCCCCCGCCCGTGCTGCAAACTATTTGCAGTTCCCTTTGTATCAAGGAGCAGAAATTGCCGCACACGTGGAGCACGTTAATACAGCACGGCCTCCTTCTCGTACTGCGGTAGCGCGCGCCCTGGAGCCCCACGGCGTGCGCTGAACCTCTCGAAAGAGAGGTTTTCGTTTTTTTAGGGGAAGTTCGGTAAAGGGCAACGGCAACAAGGAACAGGAGCTTCGATAAAGGGGCAACGGCAACAAGGAACAGGGAAGTTCGGTAAAAGCGGTAGATAGCAACAAGGAACAGGAGCTTCGATAAAGGGGCAACGGCAACAAGGAACAGGGAAGTTCGGTAAAAGCGGTAGATAGCAACAAGGAACAGGAAAGGAAATTCATGGCAACGAGCTTGACCGGGGCCCAGGCGCTGACCAGAGCGCTGGAGTCGGTGGGGACCGAGCACATTTTCGGAATACCCGGCGGGGCCATCCTGCCGGCGTACGATCCGCTGCTCGAATCCAGTTTGAGGCACATCCTGGCCCGCCACGAGCAGGGCGCGGCCCACGCGGCGGACGGGTACGCGCAGGCCTCAGGCAAGGTGGGTGTCTGCTGGGCAACTTCCGGTCCCGGAGTGACCAACCTGGTAACCGGCCTCGCCTCTTCCTATCTCGACTCCATCCCGGTGGTCGCCATCACCGGGCAGGTCCCCCGTGCGGCCATCGGAGGCGACGCTTTCCAGGAAACCGACGCCACCGGCATAACCGTTCCCGTCACCAAGCACAATTTCCTGGTCATGGACCCCCACGAGATCGCCGACACTATCGCCGAGGCATTTCACATCGCCTCGACGGGCCGCCCCGGCCCGGTTCTGGTCGACATTCCCAAGGACGTACTTCAGGCCAAGTTCGAATACCGCGACCCGGCGGCGCCCGATCTGCCGGGGTACCAGCCGGTTACCAAGCCGAACCAGCGCCAGATAAGGGAAGCGATCAAGCTGATCATGGCGGCGGAGCGCCCGGTAATTTACTGCGGCGGCGGGGCCATCAAAGCAAACGCGAGCGAGGACATGCTGAAGTTCATGGAGCTGTCCGGCATCCCGCTCGTTACTACCCTGATGGCCCGCGGCATCGTTCCCGACACCCATCCCCTGTGCCTGGGCATGCCCGGCATGCACGGCAACTACACCGCGGTGACATCGATGCAAAAGGCCGACCTGTTGATCTCGATCGGCCCCCGATTCGACGACCGGGTCACCGGGCATCTATCGGGTTTCGCTCCCTTCGCCAAGATCATCCATGCGGACATCGACCCCGCCGAGATAGGCAAGAACCGCGCGGTCGACGTGCCCATCGTGGGCGACGCCGGGGCGGTCACCGCCGCCCTCATTGCGGAGATGCAGGAGGAGATCGGCCGCAGTGGCAAGCCCGACTACACGCCGTGGGTCCGGCAACTGGACGATTGGCGCAAGAAATACCCGCTCAAGTACACCCAGCAGGAGGACGGGCCGATCAAGCCGCAGTTCGCGATAGACAAGATCGGCGAGATGACTCCCGACGGGACGATCTTCACTTCAGGCGTCGGCCAGCACCAGATGTGGGCTGCGCAGTTCATCAAGTTCACCCAGCCGCGAACCTGGATCAATTCCGGAGGCGCCGGCGCGATGGGCTTTGGCACTCCCGCGGCGATGGGCGCCAAGATGGCCTGCCCCGACAAGGAAGTGTGGTGCATCGACGGAGACGGATGCTTCCAGATGACCTGCCAGGAACTGGCCACAATGACGGTCGAGAAAATTCCGACCAAGATCGCGATCATCAACAACGCGTACCTCGGCATGGTCCGCCAGTGGCAAGAACTGTTCTACAGCGAGCGCTATTCGCAGGTTGAGTTCGGGCACGAGATTCCCGACTACGTGAAGCTCGCCGAGGCCTACGGTTGCGTCGGCCTGCGGGCCGAGCATCCCGAGGAGGTCGAGGCGGTCATTGAGAAGGCCCGCAGCATCGACGACCGGACCGTGGTTATCGATTTCCGGTGCGATCCTTACGAGAACTGTTACCCGATGGTCCCCGCGGGTACGTCCAACGACGACATCATCCTGGGACCGGAGTTTGAAAAGGAGCCCCACCCCACCGGCGGCGACATTCTGTACTCGCCGGACAAGCCCGAAACCGATTACTCGCCCCAAGAGCCGGAGGAGTAGGACCCGATGAAGCACACAATTGCCGTATTGGTGGAGAACAAGCCCGGAGTCCTGTTCCGGGTATCCGCCCTGTTTGCCCGCCGCGGATACAACATCCACTCACTGGCCGTGGGGACCACCGAGAATCCGAAGATCTCGCGCATGACGATCGTCGTGGACCTTCCCGAAAAGCCGCTGGAGCACGTCACCAAGCAGCTCTACAAGCTGATCAACGTCCTGAAGGTAATCGAGCTGGAGCCCGCCAAGTCGGTCGAACGCGAGATGATGCTGATCAAGGTCAACGCCCCGCCGGGTAACCGCTCCCAGATAGTCGAACTGGTCGAAGTGTTCCGGGCCAAGATCGTGGACGTCGGGCGTGACGTTATGACCATCGAGGTGACGGGAAGTCCCGACAAGCTGCACGCTTTCGAGGAGCTCGTGGGGCCCCAGGGCGTCATCGAGCTGGTCAAGACCGGCCGCATCGGCCTCTCCCGGGGAGCAAAGGGAATCACCGAGCGCGGTCTCAGGGCGGTCGTGTGATGAGGCATTCCCCCGCAGGCGCGTCTCACAGAGCTTAGGAGAAAACATGGCAACCACTTACTACGAAAAAGACATCGATCCGGCGGTCCTCCAGTCGCGCCCGATAGCGGTCCTGGGCTTCGGCTCGCAGGGCCACGCTCACGCAATGAACCTGGCCGATTCTGGCTTCGACGTCCGGGTGGGCCTCCGGGACGGATCATCGTCATGGGAGAAGGCCGAACAGGCCGGACTGCGCGTGCTCGAAACCTCAAAGGCGGTCTCCGAGGCCGAAGTCACGATGGTGCTGCTGCCCGACCAGACAACCAAAGCCGCCTACGATGAAGCAATCGCCCCGAACCTGTCGGAGGGCAACGCTCTGGCCTTTGCTCACGGCTTCAACATCCACTTCGGCCGCGTGGTCGCTCCGGAGGGAGTGGACGTCTTCATGGTCGCCCCCAAGGGGCCCGGTCACCTGGTTCGCCGCACCTATACCGAAGGCATCGGCACTCCGGCGTTGATCGCAGTGCATGCCGACCCCTCCGGCAAGGCCAAGCAGACTGCCATGGCCTACGCCTACGGGATCGGGTCCGGCCGGGCCGGTCTGATCGAAACCACCTTTGCCGAAGAGACCGAAACCG
>JBOGWH010000281.1:0-1125 GCA_050692975.1 Actinomycetota bacterium
CGGGCCGGATTTCTCGGCGACGGATTTTTCCTGAAGTTCAGGCGGCGAAAAATCGCTCTGTTCGAAAGAGATCTCTCCTGGTCAAGGTATTCCTGGGTGGCAGCCCGGATTACCTGTTCGATGCGAGCATCAGTTGGCCCTTGAATCTCGAAAAGCCCGAGTCTCGCTTTCATAATGGGATGTTGCCGTGCTTGCGCACCGGAGGAGTTTCGTGCTTCGTGCGCAGCATCTCCAGCGCCGAGATGAGCTGCGGCCGGGTATCCTGCGGATCGATCACCGCATCGATGTAACCTCTTTCCGCTGCGATAAACGGGTTCGAGAACTTTTCGATGTACTCTTCCACCAGCTTGGCCCTCAGGGCCACCGGGTCCTCGGCCTTGGCCAGTTCCCGTTTGAACAGGATTTCCACGGCGCCCTCGGCCCCCATCACCGCGATCTCGGCGGTCGGCCAGGCAAAGCTGATGTCGCCGCGGATGTGCTTTGAGTTCATGACGATGTAGGCGCCGCCGTAGGCCTTCCGGGTGATGACCGTCACGCGGGGCACGGTCGCCTCGGTAAAGGCGTAGAGGAGCTTTGCCCCGTGGCGGATGATGCCCCCGTATTCCTGGTCGGTTCCCGGCAGGAAGCCGGGGACGTCCACGAGAGTCACCAGCGGAATATTGAATGCGTCGCAAAAACGCACGAAACGGGCGCCCTTGACGGAAGCGTCTATGTCGAGAGTCCCCGCCAGAACCTGCGGCTGGTTGGCCACAACGCCGACCGTGTGGCCGTCGAGACGGGCCAGCCCCGTGATGATGTTGCGAGCCCAGCTGGGAAACACCTCGAGAAACTCTCCGTCATCGACGATGAGCTTGATGACCTCGTGCATGTCGTAGGGCTTGTTGGCCTCATCGGGCAAGAGATCGACCAGGCGCATTTCCCGCCGGTCGGGGTGATCGGTTGCGGGGAAGTGGGGAGGGTCCTCGGTATTGTTCGAGGGGAGAAAGCTGAACAAGTACCGGACCAGTGCCAGGGTCTGCTTCTCGTCGGATCCTGTGAAATGGGCTACTCCCGACCGGCTCGCATGGGTCAGGGCCCCTCCGAGCTCCTGATGAGTCACATCCTCGCCCGTGACGGTCTTGATCA
>JBOGWH010000282.1:0-17714 GCA_050692975.1 Actinomycetota bacterium
TCGTTGGCCGAGCCCTTCAGCTCTCCCTCGAGAACCTGCAGAGCAATATCGACCACGTCGTCGCCGAGGCGCCGTCCGTTCGGGAAGCCCGCCTTGTCGTTACCGATAACGCCCAGCCGGTTCTCCTTGGCGCTGGGAGGAATCGACATGTTCAGGCGAAGCTGCTCGCTTGGAGTTCCCTCGGCAGGCTTGTTCAGCCCATCGACTCCGGTGAGGAAGACCGAGACCAGGTCGTCTCTGGGAGCAGGAGGAGCCGGCATGTTGTAGATCTTCTCGATCAGTTTCGGAACTTCCGGGTCCTGCACCTTGCCCAGGAACTGCTTGTCGTCCTCAGGCTTGGATGCGTTGAAGGCGTCCTTGAATTGAAGCGGTACCACGGCTTCGTTGACCAGAGGGTTGCCCAGCCGGGATACCTGAACATACTTGCCGCTGTTTTCGACAGAGCCATCGCCCTTGAGCACCTTGTTGCTCTGGCGCTCGGCCGTAGTCCAAACCCCTACGATCGGGTTGGCGCCGTCGTCGCCGGCCTTGGCCAGGTCCTTCTTGGGTACCTGCACCGCAAGCGTGTTGACGTTGTATCCGTCGAGGGTGTCGTTGCCCACCTCACTGAGGTTGGCTCCGTAGAGAAGGTCGAACACCCGCAGGTCGAGAAAGAACGAGTCATCGGCCTGTCCGGCGAAGCTCTTTCCCTGCCCGCTGGTGAAGGGGACGATCGCTTCCTGACGAAGCTTTGCATAATCCGGCATGGAGGCCTTGCCTACGTTGGAGGGAGCCGCGGTTGCCTTCTCGACCAATGTTTCGGTCTTATCGCCTTCAACCCGCTCGAGCTTGTAGGTCTGCACAACGTTAAGGGTTTCGTCGGTCAGAGCGTTGACCGGCCCAGTGTTGTAAAGGAATGTGTCCTTGTTCTTGGTGGTGGTCTTAAAAGTCCACCTGTAAACGATGTCCGCCTTAGCATCCCCGTCGTTGTCGACGTTGATGTTGTAGTGAACCCCGTCGCCGAACTGGTAGAAGTTCGGTCCCCCGGCCGGCTCCTGGAACGGAATCCAGTTGCTGACCAAGCTCACGGTATCCGGAGCGTCCGGACTTGTGAATGCGTACAGATCGGTGGCGTCGATCTGCGGATCGGAGGCTGTGAGCGGTGCCTCCCGGTGGCTTGCCCCCATGGATATGCCGACACTGGTGGCCAGCAGGGCAATTAGTACTGCAGATGCTGTGGTGGCGCGCAGCAGCCAGAAGCGTCCTGCCATGTTTCTTCCCTTCTTCCCGCCCCCCAGCGTGAGACTCACGCGTCACTAGAGATACGGGCCCGGCCGCTGTTGCGGATTGGTTATTCGCCGAATTTACGACGCGAGGACGCTTCCAGGGCAAGGGAGTAAGAGCCGGAGGCTCTATCATTTCGAGGGTGGTGAAACAGCCCCGCAATAAGTCGATCGCCGTTTACGTGGCCGACGGGGAACCGATATTCGGCGATGCCCCGCTGGCGTGTTGAACCGAATCGCGGGCATTGATCCGGGGGGTGCCTCCGGTGGTTCACTGGTGTCACAATAAAGAAGGAATTTCGAAGGGAGGAAGACATGAACGCACGAACCAAGCTGGTCGCTTTCGGCGCCATAGCAGTCGTCCTGTTTGCAGCGGGGCTGGCCTGGGCCTGCACCGAAGCCGCAGGCATCTCGCTGGGAACCAGCTCCGGGCCCGCCGGGACCCCGGTGACCATCACCGGCAAGGCATTTGCTCCCGGGCCGGTTGAGATCCGCTGGAACAGCAGCGACGGCCAGCTGATCGGCACCGCAGATGGCCCCGACTTCAGCGTTCAGGTCACGCCTCCCGCGGGCACCCGGGCCGACGTTTTCTACGTCGTAGCCATTCAGAACGGGACCGCCGGCAACTTCAAGGCTACCGAGACCTTTGAGGTCACGGGACCGGCGGGAGCCGCTTCCGGATCAACGTCCAACGAACTCTGGAGCGGATTCTCCAGAAGCGCCCCTGCCGCCGAAGACGGTATTCGCACCGAAGGCCCCGGAAGCTCTGCCCTTGCCGGAGCCGGCCTCCTTGCCGCCGGAGCAGTTGCTCTGATCGGCAGCCTGGCGGTCGCTCTGGTAGCACGCCGGAAGGCGGAATCCCGCTAGCACCAGGCCCAGGCCGTGGGCCTGGAAACGGCCCCTGACCTTGGCAGCCAGTTCTGGGGCCGCTTGCTCAACCTCGTTCCAGGTAGCCATTACTGCCAGCTTATTGTCATGCCACATTTTGTCCAGGGCGTTTTCGGCGGAATTCGAAGCAATTTCTCCGAAACACAACTGCCACGCGGATGTAACCGCGCCGGAAAAAAACTGCAACCTTCTCCTTACACTTCTCGGCAATAGTCGGTGGTGAGGGCATGGGATGTGAGATCCGTGCGTCAGATCCGGCTGCTGCAGAAGCAGCTTCCGGTGCAACGCCTTCGGGAAGATAAAGGAGGACCCAAATCAAAACTTCGTGGATAGAGCACTGGAATCCCGACGACGAAACGTTCTGGGCTGAGACCGGCAAGTCCGTCGCGTGGCGCAATCTCAGCTTCTCAGTCTTTGCCGAGTTTCTCGGCTTCGCGGTGTGGGTGCTTTGGAGCGTCACCGCAGTCAGCCTCAACAAGGCCGGCTTCGACCTCACGACGCAGCAACTGTTCACTCTCGTCGCCGCGCCGGCGTTGATTGGAGCAACCGCTCGCTTCCCTTATACCTTCGCAGTGGCGCGGTTCGGCGGGCGAAACTGGACTGTCGTCAGCGCTCTTTTGCTCCTCATCCCCGTCAGCCTTCTGGCGTTCATCGTCACTCAGCCGCAGACTCCGTTCTGGCTTCTTATTCTCGCGGCGTCGACGGCGGGATTTGGCGGCGGGAATTTCGCATCCAGCATGGCGAACGTCTCCTACTTTTTTCCCGATTCCCGCAAGGGTTTGGCGTTGGGGCTCAATGCGGCCGGCGGCAACATCGGCGTGGCGGCCGCCCAGGTGGCAATCCCGGCGGCTATCGGACTTAGCTCGGTGGCCCTGATCGGCGGTTCGCAGTCCGGCGGCAAGCTTTTTCTTCAAAACGCCGGCCTGATCTGGATACCCTTCATCCTGCTGGCGGCGCTGATGGCGTGGTTGTTCATGGACAACCTCAAGGTCGCCCAGGCCCCCTTCAAGCAGCAGGTCGGCATCTTCAAGCGCAAGCACACCTGGGTTATGTCCTGGATCTACATCGGGACTTTTGGTTCCTTTATCGGCTATTCGGCCGGCCTGCCACTGCTGATGAAATCCCAGTTCCCCACCGTCGGAATCTCGATCGCGTTCCTGGGACCCCTGGTGGGTTCGCTCAGCCGGCCCATTGGTGGTTGGCTGTCCGATCATGTCGGAGGATCGAGGATCACATTCGCGGTTTTCCTCCTGATGATCGGAGGGGTGGCCGGGGTGATCTTCTTTCTGAACCACAAATCGGAGCCGTACGCCTTTACCGGCTTCGTCACGATGTTCGTGATCCTGTTCTTCCTCACCGGTGTCGGCAACGGCTCGACCTATCGGATGATTCCGATGATCTACCGCAATATTCACCTGGGGGCGGCCGAGGACGCCAATCTATCGAGAGAACAGGCCATCGCCGCAGGAAGGCGTGACACGGCGGCTGCGGTCGGCTTCATTGGAGCCATCGGCGCCTACGGCGGCTGGCTCATCCCGCAAGGCTACGGGACGGCCGCGTCGATGACGGGAACTCCGATCACGGCCCTGTACGTGTTCATCGCTTTCTATGTGTGCTGCCTTGGTCTGACCTGGTGGTACTACATGCGCAGCAGCACCGTTGCCGGGCGCGAACCGAGTTTCGCAGGAGCCCGCATCTAGCCCGCAGCGGCCGGGGCTTATTCCCCGCCGGGTCTCCGAAAGGTCATCGGAGCGCCAGCTTTCTCGACAGGCAGCGAGGCGTTTTTCCATGCTTCGAACCCGCCGACGACATCGGTGGCCTTCGCAAAGCCGAGGTCCTGCAACCGCGCAGCGGCGATGCTCGACGCGTTGCCGTGGGCGCAGATCACGACAACCTCTCTGCCGGTGTCAGAAAGGGCGGGATCGTGGGCAGGCGAGGCCGGGTCGGCCCTGGCGTCGAGCATGTTGAAGGGAATCCCGATGGCTCCCGGCACCGAGCCGTAATACGCCCGCTCCATTTCCGAGCGAGTGTCGATCAACACGGCGCCTTCCTCAACTGCGACCTTTGCCTCCTCGGGCGTCAGGCGCTTCAGGCGCTTTCTTGCCTCGGCGATTGCCTGTGCCGGATCTCTTTGCATGGAAGTAGGATAGCCGTCCTATGTCGAGAAGAGATGCCATCGTTCTGCGGGCCGCCGCCATCTGGATGGTCTACGTCTGGGGTACCCGGATCTGGAACATCCTCGGGAACCCGGCCCACTCAACGGCCTTCAAACTTGCGCATTCCGCCCTTGCGCTGGTATCGGTTGCCTTTGGCGTAGCCATCTGGTTCGTGGCCGCCAGAAACCGCCGCCTCTTCGGGGCGGATGCCTCTTAGCCGGGGGCGAACATCAATCCGGTCCACGGGCAAGCCGGATAGTCATAAGAAACGATTTCGGCGCGATCCCGGGAAGGCCGCTGGTTATGCTGAGGACCCGCGCCCCAGAGAAAGGCAATGAACATGGACAGCGTGGTTCACTTCGAAATACCCGCAGATGACGTAGGGAGGGCCGCCAGCTTCTACTCCGATTCCTTCGGCTGGAACTGCACCCCCGTGGAGGGAATGCCTTACACGATGGTGCAGACCGGGGAGATGGGTGAGCACCACATGCCCAGAGATCCCGGCGTCATCAACGGCGGCATGCTGCAAAGACGGGAGCCGATCACATCTCCCGTGATCACGATCGCGGTCGACGACATGGATTCTGCTCTCGAAAAGCTGGCCGCGGCGGGCGGGGAAGTGGTAAAGCCCAAGTTCCCTGTCGGCGAGATGGGTTTCAGCGCTTACTTCAAGGACACCGAAGGAAACCTGCTGGGGCTATTTCAGAGCCGGCGCCCGCAGGGTTAAGAATGGGGCCGCCCGGGCGGCCCCATTGGCTTAAGCCGGTCCCGGCTTCTGCGGCTCCGGGATCTCCTCCATCTCGTCCTCACGACCGGTTTGGTCGAAGGCCTCGCCCATGTCCAGCATTTCGGGATTCGGGTTGTCGCGCACTTTCTCGACCACCTCTTGCGGGGGCTGCTCGCCGTAAGCTCCACCGTTTCCCATGATGTCCTCCTGTTCTCCCCAGCTTGATGTCAAGCCACGAGTTATTTCCAGGATTTTTCCTGGCTTCCATATGCCGGCGATTGTTCCCAGGTTGGACCGCCCTCAATCCACAACAGTCCAATTTGACAGGTCAATGAGGAATGTCATACATTCCCGGCCATGTCCGCGATGGCATTCGACACCAGGACAATCGGGACGGCGATCGAGGTGGTCGCGGCCGAGGTTGCCGGGATGCTCAGGATGCCCGGGGCTGCCGAGAAACGGATTCCCAGGTCGGAGTGGACCTTGGGGCAGGCCGCCGCCCATATCGCTCTCGCTCAGACCGCCTTTGCCCAGATATTAAAGGGCGCCGAGAGCCCCTTTGGGGAAGGCAGGGTGCACGATTTTGCACCGGTAAACGCAAAATACCTTTCCATGTTCACCGAGAGGGATGGCCCGACCCTTGCCGGGCTGATAGAGGAGCGGACCCTCGCGTACCTGGACGAAGTGGTTTCGCTGCCGCCCGACCACATGGTTTCTCATCACTGGGGAAAGACCAGGGTGGACCAGTGGTCGTCCTACATGCTTTTTCACCTGCTCATGCACGGTTGTGCAATGGCCAAAGCCGTGAAAAGGCCCCCGCCGGTCCGCCCGGAATACGCTCCTTTGCTGGTCCCGTTTTTGAAGATGGTGACGCCGCGGATGTTCGATCCGGGTAAGGCGAAACGGCTGAAGGCGTGCTTCGACGTCAGAGTGCGCGGGCAGGGCCGCTTCTTCGTGACGGTTGACTCAGACCGGGCCGAATTTCACGACTCGTCCCCTCGCCGGGCGGACTGCCACCTGTCGGTCGACCCAGTCGCCTTCTTCATGGTGGCCGGGGGGGTAATCAGCCAGTGGGGCCCCATTCTGAAAGGCCAGATGCTCGCATGGGGCCGCAAACCCTGGCTCGCATTTCGCTTCAAATCGATGTTCCCCAACCCTTGAACGCCAAGACCTCCGATCTCGAGGCTCTAAAAAGGCATCCCGAAAACCAGCTGAACTCCACGGCGGCGTCGTTGCTCGGCTTCCTGGTGACCTTCGGGTCCATGAGCGGGTGGGATGTAGTTTCGGCCGTGGAGGCCTCGATAGGAAACTTTTGGAACGTGACCCGCAGCCAGGTCTACCGGGAACTGGGGCGGCTGGCCGAGCTCGGGTTCGTCCGGGAAGGCGATTCGGGGCCGAGGGCCCGGCGCCCTTACACCGCGACCCCGTCCGGCCGCAGGGCTTTTGTCGGATGGCTGAACGAAGAGCCGGGGCCGGACCTGATCCGCCTGCCGTTTTTTCTCAAGTTCTTCTTCGGGCGGCACCTCGAGCCGGGGAAGCTCAGAGGATTTCTGGAAACCCGGAGGGCAGACTACGAAAAGGATCTGGAGTACTTCCGGGGCATCTCAGCCGGGATGGCCCAGTCCGAGCCGCACATGGCCGAGGTCGCCAGGATGGGCGCCGGCTACTGCGAGGCCGTTTTGGCGTGGATGGATTCTCTGGACTGGGGCCGGCTGGCGTAGTTAGTGCGCCGCAAATAGCCGCCACTGGCCCGGCACGCCTTTCAGTTCGTGGGCCCCCCGGTCGTCGAACTCCAGGCCCGAGCCGGCAACCAGGTCCTTTACCGTGGAGGAAACCAGGACCTCGCTGGCCCCCGCCAGGGCCATTACCCGGGCGGCGATGTGGACTCCAATTCCGGCAATGTCTTGTTCCCCGCCGTCCCCGCGCCGGAACTCGATCTCGCCGGTATGCAGACCTGCCCGTATCTCGTTTCCTTCCAGGCGGCTGTCCCTTGAGATCGACTTCGCACACGAAACCGCCCGGGTGGGCCCGTCGAAGGTGGCAAGGAATCCATCACCGGTGGTTTTGATCTCCTTTCCCCCAAACTGCTTTAGGCGGGAGCGGACCATGTCCTGGTGGGCCGCCAGCATCGTGCCCCAGTGGGCATCCCCGAATAGGGCAGCTTTCTCGGTAGACCCCACGATGTCCGTGAACAAGCAGGTGGCCAGCACCCGGTCGAGGACGGCCTCGCGCCGCGACCCGGTAATGAATTCCTCAACGGGGTCGAGAATCGCATCCGAACCGGGTGCGAAGAGCAGATGATCCACACCCGGAAGCTGCACGTATTTGGCGCCGGGAATCTGCTCCGCCATCCATCTGGCCCCCCGGTAATTGGCGACCCGGTCTCCCTTGCGATGAACGATCAAAGTCGGAACCCTTACCGATGGGAGGATGGGCCGGACGTCGATGTCCCCGAACATCCTCACCAACTGTGAGATAGCGCGCGGGCTTGCTGCGGTTCGTTCGAGACCGATCCACCACTTGCGGAACGACTCGTCGTCACCAAGGGTGGGAGAGAAGACTTCGATGCTGAAGCCCTGCCCCCAGTACTCGCGAATGCCGAGAAGGTTCATCGCAATAGCCTCCGGATGGGGCGCCCATGGGTAGTCTTCGGTGGCCGTCGAACGGGCCATTGCTCCGTAAAGGGCCAGATGCGTGGTCCTTTCCGGGTAGGTCGCGGCGAACAAAATGCTCATCGGAGCCCCTTCGGAGATTCCAAGCAGAGCGGCCTCCTTCGACCCCGCCGCATCCATGACGGCCCGGACATCGTCCATTCTCTTCCCCAGGTCGGGAATGTCGCTGTATTGGTCGGAGAGGCCGGTGCCCCGCTTGTCGAAAAGGATCAGCCGGGAGAAGGAGGCGAGCCGTTTGGCTACTCTTTCGAACAGGGGATGGGTGGCCATGTAATCGAGATGTGAAACCCAGCCCGGCACGAGCACAAGATCCCTGGGGCCGTCTCCGAGTGTGCCGTACGCGATAGAACCCGTGTCGGTTTCAGCGTATTTCACGTCCATGCAGGATCTACCTTAACGGGGCTGTGGGGGGAAATGGGCCCTGAAACGCCGGAAAGCGGGGTCGGGGGGTTCGACCGGGCCTCGGTGGGTAGGGTCACCGGAGGGATCCGACACTAAAGGAGGAGGGATATGCTCGCGATCAGCAGCAGTGCCGCACAGGCAATCAAGGACATCGTGACCTCATCGGAAGTTGCCGGCGAGGGCGGAATCCGCATCAGCCTTGAGCCCATCGACCAGGCAACGGCGAAACTGGACCTCAGCCTTGCCGACTTTCCCGAGCCGGGCGATGCCGCCCTGGAGAAAGAGGGCGCGAAGATCTTCCTCGAGCAGACGGCCGCCACCGTACTGGACGGGAAGATACTGGACGCCAGCATCGAGGGGGATAAGGTGGAATTCTCGGTGGTCGACAGCCAGCCCGACCCGTCGACGAACGGACAACTGAAGCGCTAGATTCTCACCAGGTCCACAACCCGTCCCGCCCTGCAGACTAGGAAGTCGCCGGGGTTCATCGGAGTCCAGGTTTCGTTGGTAAGCGGGACCGAGGCCACAATCACGGCGCGGTCGTGGGCCACCGCCGGAAGCTTCAGTTCGATCTCGTAGTCCTCGTCGTCGGCAATACGCACCTCTCCCGATTCGTCGGAGCGCTCGACGAAATGCAGTGTCTTGTGCCCGTCGTGGTACGCGTACAGCGTGCGGCCGTCGGAAAGCAGAAAGTTCACTTTGCTTCCTTCCGACAGCTCCCGTCCCGCCTCGAGGATCACTTCGGCCTCCCGGTCCGAGCCGGCGTCGTCGTCCAGCTGCGCCAGCCGGTTGAGAAGGTGGTAAAAGGCCATCTCCGAATCGGTGGTGCCGGCCGGTGTGAACCCGCCGACCTCCAATCTCCCGCGGTTGTGGACCGTGCCGTTATGCGCCCAGATCCACTCGCGCCCGCGGAGCCCGGCCGTGAAGGGGTGAGTGTTGGCGAGAGAGACCTCACCGACGGTTGCCTCCCTCACGTGGATGACGAACAGGTCGCTCATGGGCTGGTTGCGGGCAAGCTCGAGCGCCTTCTCGCTATGGTCGGCGCGTTTGGCTTCTTTGACGACTTTCGCTCGGCCTCCTTCGTACCAACCCACGCCCCACCCGGACTGGTTCTGCCTTGCTCGCGGTCGGAAGGCGTGGAAATAAACACCCATCACCGCCGCCGGCTCAACGGCGATGCCCAGAAGCTCACACACCTTTGGGGAGCGCCTGTGGGTCCTGGTCCAACTCGTGAAAGGCTTCTTTGGCCTCTTCATTGAGGATCTCTATGACCCGCTCGCACATCCATCCCGCTTCTTCGGGCGAATCGGCGACCGCGGTCAGCCCGGTACGGCCGCGCTCGGGCAGCGCGCTCATCATGTGAAACACCACCCCGGTCTGCTGGGCATGGTCGAAGTGCAGCTTGTGCCGGGCGGCGATGTCAAACAGATCTTCGGGGGTGAAGCCGCGGTACAGCGGCGACTCAATGTGATCGCTGGCTACAAAGTACTTTCGGCGGCCGTTGGGTGCGATAAAAGTGGCTTCCTGGTCGATGTAACGGCCGTCGGTGAGAAACTGCAGGGTCAGGAAGGGATGGGTGGTGCCACCCTGGCGGAGGTTGATCTCGATCGCATAGGGCCTCCACTTACGCCCCTCGCGCACGACCACAAAGTCGACTGCCGCCCTGCCGACGACCCCCTCCTGGGCCAGCCTGGCCCCGATTCTGCGGGCCTCTTTGCTGATGATCTGCGCGTACTGACGATCCGCCGGAAACCTGCATCCCCAGTAGTTGTGCCCCTTGGGCCCCGACAGAAGCTGGTCGTGGGTAGACAGAAGCTGGACCTCTTCCGAGGGAGTGATCATCAGCTGGGCGCTGGGGCTCCTCAATTCGTCGCCCTCGATATGTTCTTCTATGATGCCGCCGCCGCGCTCCAGCCACACCGAGTACTGCGCGTATGACTCGCCGAGGTCTTCCCTCAGACGCCGGCGGATAGCTTCAGGCTCGCCGGAGCTTCCCGGAGGAGGCAGGTCTTTCAAGCCGACTTCGACGTTGCCGAGGCCGCTTACGCCTTCATTGGTCTTGACCACGGCGAGGGCGATTCCATTCCTGTCTCCTCGCAGCTTGCCTATTGCCTCCGCTGCCTCGTCCATGCTGCGGATGTCCTCATATCCTGCGGGATGGGCAACGCCCAGTTCCGTGAACAGCTTGCGACCCCCACTCTTGCTGCCGAATCGCATCAGGGCGGGGTCGGCGCCCAGAATCGGGATATCCAGGCGAAGAGCCAGTTCCCGTTCCAGTTCGGTGGTGTTGAAGGGGACGAGGTAGGCGCGTTCCGGATCGCCGATCAGGTCCCTCAGCCGTTGCAGCAGGCGGGGGCGCTGAAGGAGCTTCTGGGTGAGCGGCTTAAGGCTGCGGTCCAGGGTGGAGAACAAGAACAAACGGCGGCGGGCCTGGCTGGGGATAACGCCGGGAAGCAGATGCAGGTAGTAGTCGACGATTACCGGCAGGACGGGCTCCGAGGTTACGTAGACGAGGCGAGCCCGGGGGTCGCGCAGGATCATCATCATGATGAGAAAACGCTCTTCGTAGTGGTGAGCGCCTTCCAGCGCCGCCAGGGTGCTTTCGTCGTAACTGATGGACGGAGCCACCACCACCGTGTACGGGCGGGGGTCGCTTGAAATCACGGACTCCCACAGTGGCCGCAGACGTGCCTGGAGCCTGCCGAATTCTGCCTGCTGCTCGTCGTTCACTTCTACCTATTCTGCCGGACTGCGCCCATTCAAGGGGCGATTGGGCTCAAGGGGCGGCCAAGGCCGGTTCGGGCTTCGCCCCAAGCAGCCCCGCAGCTGTGAGGGCCATCGTGAGGCTGGCCGGGGACTGGAAATTCCGTGGCCGGGAGCTGGAAATTCTGTGAAACAGCCCCGGCCCGCGGGGAAACTGTGAATTACACTGATGTAATTGTCGCACCCCCCGCTTACGATGAGTCCGGAAACGACTTAAGGAAATCGATGGGAATTGGCATAGAGACGATTGGGCTGGCAGAGGCGGCCAGGGTGCATTTGGGCTGCCGCTGCAAAGATTGCGGAGTCCGGGGCCGCTTCGACATCGTTTGGGACGGGCGTCTGTACCGGCTCACCTGCAACCACGGCTGCTGCGACAGCACCCACGCCGATGCCCAGGCGATCGTCGAGATCCTCAACGACCGCCTGGACAAGGGCCATGATTGCCGCTATGAAATAGAGCGAACCCTCAGGGTCGCCTAGGGTTGATCCCGGGTCTAGCTAGCCGACCCTGACCATCTTGGCCATGCCCTTGGCCACGTGGGGTGGGCCGCCGGCCCGGTCCTGGATGAAGCATACAAAGGCGTAGACCCGTCCCGACTTGGCGTTGACCTCAAAGATGCTGCCTCCTCCGGGCACCATGATGCCGCTGAATCCAACATCCTCAGGTTCGGGAGTGCCTTCGGGGGGAGGTCCCTCTCCGGAGAACGACTCGAGTGCTTTCTGAGCCGCCTGCTCGTCCACACCTTCGGGGAATTCCATGACCGCCGCCATGTGGATTTCCTTCGGCCCTTCGTTGCGGTAAAGGATCTCGTTTTCTCCGGCCTTGAAGTTCTGGACGTCAAATGTGTACTCGCTTGCGGTCACGGTGGCGTCCGCTTCGGGCAGCTCAACTTTTGAGGGCCCGGTGACCTTGATCTTCTTGAGCATCCCCTGTTCGAAGTGGATGGGGAGATCTGGCTCGTCTTCTGCGCCTTCTCCCTCCTCCTCTTCAGATTCCTCCGCGCTGTCCTTGTCGGTCATGCTGCAAACCAGGAAGTAATCGCCCGCGGGCAGTGACTGCTGCCAGGTCTTCGATTTGCCTGCGTCTACCTCCGACGGTCCCACGTAGGGGTTCAGGGTATCGGCGATGCCCCCCTCGCCGCCGATTGCGGTCTTCAAATCCTTCTTGAACTGCTCTTCATCGGCGTTGCCCTCGATCTTGAGAAATTCCGCGTTGTGCTTCAGCTTGCCGTCGTTTTTGAGGCTGACGGTCACGAATCCCCCTTCAATCGTGGAGGGCACGTTGAAGGAGTATTCCTTGGCGCTGAGTTCGATTTTCTCGGCCTTGGATTCGGATTCCTCCTTCATTGATTCTCCGCCGGTTTCCTTTTCTTCCGCGCAGGCCGTCGAGAGCAGGGCGGTCAGGGCGATCAGTACGAGCAGCTTCTTCAAAGGAGTTCTCCTTCCGGTTGTTCGTGCAGTCTACAGGGCCGCAAGCGCTATCCGTGACTATCTGTAATTGCCCCGTCTCTTAGTGCGGCAAACTTGCCACCCCATGAGTGCGTCGGGCGGTGCCGGACCCCTTCACAGGCCGAGAGCCCACCGGACGATGGCCGGGACGAGCCCGCTCAGGACGGCCGTTTCAGATCTCGGCTCAACGTCTGGGCCTTTCCGGACCCGCAGAGAATGCTCGCCGCCCGGGACTTCGATCAAGGCGGACTCAGCCCCCAGGGTCGGTAGAACCTTCCGAAGGACTGCCATTTCGCAAAACGGGTCCTTGGTGCCCTGGATGAAAAGGCAGGGCGCGGCAATCGCGGGCCAGTGCTAGGCTCTGGGACGAGAGGGATCGCCGGGACGGTGCAGGGGGTAGGGATAGAAGATGAGGCCCGCGGCTGCGAGTCCCTCTGCCGCCGCCATCGAAGCCACCCTGCCTCCGTAGGAGCGTCCGCCGGCCACCCAGATAGCCTGTGGCCCGAACTGCTGCCTAGCCTCTTCGAAAAGGGCGGTTAGGCCGCCGACGCTCCGCTCCGCGGCCGGTGGCGTCTTGCGCCCCGCAGTGCGGTAGGGGAGATTGGCCCGGACCGAAAGATGGCCGGCCGCGGCGAGCGCGGCCGAAAATCCCTTGAGTCCGGGGCTGCTGAGGTCGCCGCCGGCGCCGTGGGTGAGAAAAAATGAGGGCTCTTGCGGGCGGCCGGCCGGACGGTCGACCTCTATCGTGCCGGGATCCATGTCACCGAGCATCTCATCCGGCGACAAAAAAGGCAGGCCCGGCGGAGTCGCAACAGGTCTCCGCCGGGCCTGGTAACCCCGCGCCCCGATCTCCCTTTTAGCCCTCGAGGGGTCCTGCCACCTGCAGATCGCCTTAAATGGATTCTGCGGGAACCAGATACTCCCCCAATCGGGGGAATTCAAAAAGGTGGGAAAATACGTATTTTCAGGACGAAAATCCCGCAAACGGCACGCCGGGACGGCTTTTTCGCCTAGGAGGGGTCTTCGGGGCCGCCGGTGGTGTGCCAGCCTCCCGGACGCCACTGGGTCCCCGAAAGCTCGTCGGGGGGCGCCGGCGGCCCGTTCAAAGCCATCCGGTCGAGGGCCGGGCGGGGGTCCATCGGGGCGTAATTTGCCGCCATCGCCGGCAGGGGACCCTCGACTTTGATACTGGGAAGCAGTGCCGCCAGCCAGCGCGGCAACCACCAGTTGGCTTTGCCCATAAGCTCCATGCTGGCCGGGACCAGCAGCATGCGGATCAAAGTGGCGTCGACCAGAACCGCGGCCGCCAGCCCAAGCCCGGTCAGCTTGATCACCCTCTCGTCGCCGAGCACGAAAGACAGGAAGAGCGTCACCATGATTGCCGCCGCTGCGGTGATTACCCTGGCCGTCGAGGCAAGCCCGTCGGCGACAGCCTCGTTGTTGTTTCCGCTGCGAAGGTATTCCTCCTGAACGCGCGACAACAGGAAAACTTCGTAGTCCATCGACAGTCCGAACAGGATCGCGAACAGCATCATCGGTGCAAACGACTCAATGGGGCCGGGCCGCCCGATGTCGAAGAAACCGCCAAGCCACCCCCACTGGAACACGGCGACCATCACGCCGTATGCGGCGCCGATCGATAGCAGGTTCATCAGGGCCGCCTTCACCGGTACCAGCAGCGAGCGGAACACCGCCATCAACAGAATGAACGATAGGAGGATTACCCCCACTATCAAGACCGGCAGACGGGCCGTGAGGATCTCACTCATGTCGAAAAAGGCAGGCGTGACCCCACCGAGAAACACTCGTGCGCCGGTCCCGCCGGTCGCTGCCGGCAGGACTTCCTCGCGCAGCCTCACGATCAGGTCCTCGGTGCGCTGGTCGTCGGGGGCGGTTGCTGAGATGATCGGGATCACCGCGGCGTCGCCTCTCCTGCTGAGTTGCGGCGGGGCGACGACCGCCACGCCGGGGGTCTGCTGGACGGCACCGGCGATGAGGCCGAGAGTTTGTGACCTGCCCTCCGGAAACTCGGCAACCGCGATCAGCGGCTCATTGAAGCCCGGACCAAATCCCTCGGCTAGAAGGTCGTATGCGCGGCGGGTGGTGCGGGACTCGGGGTTGCTCCCAGCCCCCGCCCAGCCCATGCGCAAAGAGAGAACCGGAACCGCCAGCAAAAGAAGGGCCATCGTGCCGGCGCCGGCCGCGACCCATGGACGGCGCTGGACGGCACGGCTCCACCGGTAGGCCATGGTGTTTTGCTTCTCGGTGTGGCGGCCGAGGCCGGGGATGCTGAGCCGGTCTATTCCCCGCCCCGCCAGAGAAAGGATCGCCGGCAGAAGGGTAATCGAGACGATCATGATTACCAGCACCGTGACGGCCGGGGCGACCGCAAAACCGTAGATGAAGGGAATGCGGGTAAGAAACATGGCCAGCAGAGAGATGATCACGGTCACCCCGGCGAACAGGACTGCCCTGCCGGAGGTGGAGGTGGCAATTGCGACCGAGTCCTCCACAGACTCACCGCCTCGAAGGGCCTCCCGGAAGCGAGTGACGATGAACAGGGCGTAGTCGATCCCGACCCCCAGCCCAATCATCGACGCCACCTGGGGAGCGAACACGTTCAGGTCCATCACATTGGCCAGGATGGTTATCAGCGACAGTCCGATTCCCAGGCCGAAGATTGCCGTGACGATCGGAAGCCCCATGGCGACGACGGAGCCGAAGGCAATCAGTAAGATAACGATTGCAGCCAGCAGGCCGACCCCTTCCCGCTCGCCGGGGCCCTCTATCTCGCCGAACCTGATCGACTCGCCGCCGAGCTCGACCTGCAGGCCGGGCCGGTTGGCCTCTTCGACGCGGCGTCCCATCTCCTCGATCTGCGCTTTGGGTAGCTCGGGCCCGCTGACGTCGAACTGGACGGTCGCATAACCGATTTCCCCGGTGCGCGATATCCGGGGGGCCCGGGGGTCGTATGGGTCGGTGACCGACAGGACGTGCTCGTACTTGCGGAAGTCGGCGAAGACTGCGTCCATCCTGCGCTTGACCGCGGGGTCGGTGACACCGCCGGCCGCCTTGAAGGCTATCGACGCCTGGTCCCCGGAGATCTCGGGGAATTTCTCTTCGAGGAGATCGATGACCTGCTGCGACTCGGTGCCGGGCAGCGATACGTTATTGCTGATCTCACCGCCGAAGAAACGGGCACCGGCCACCACGCCGGCGAGGGCGCCGATCCACAGCGCCACCACGAGCCACCGGTTTCGATAGCAAAAGCGGGCAAGCAAATCGAGTTTCAAAGATTCCCTCTCAGATCTCCCTCTCAGGCCTGTACTTCTAGCTTACGTCGCGTCCTGATTTCCGGCCTCCTTCCTGCTCGTAGGCTCTCGGAGAGCCCAGGACAGCAGGCCCGGGCTCAGTAAAGTTGTAAGGACCGCCATCGCCACGACGACGGCGTAGAGCTGTTCTTCGATCACGCCGAGGCTGAGACCCAGGCTGGCTACGATCACACCCACTTCACCCCGGGGGACCATTCCCAGCCCGATAATCAGCGCCGGGTTCCGTCCCAGGGGCAGCGCAGGGAGCCCGCTTCCCAGCAACTTGCCGGCAACGGCCACTACGGTGAGGCCCGCAACCAGCGCGGCCCCCCGCGGAGAGATCAGCGCCTCGAAGTTCACCAGCGTGCCCACGTGAACAAAGAAAAATGGAGACAGAAACGAGACGATCGGCTGGATCTTTTCTTCGAGCTCGTGTTCTTTGCCGGCCTGGGAGAGGATGAGACCGGCGAGAAAGGCCCCGATGATCGCGGCCAGGCCTACCCTGGTCGCGGCGGCCGCCAGCAGCAGGAGGATCGCGATGGCAACCGCCTGCAGCGGTTCGGTGAGTCTCATCTTCCGCAGCCGGGGGAGTGCCCGGCCCAGCGCCTTGGGACCCAGCCATCCCAGTACCACGAGAAAAGCAACGGCCTCGACTGCCAGGAAGAACATCGAGATCGGGGAGAAACTGTCTTTGGTGGTCCCGGCCACAACTCCGAGAATGAGAAGAGCCAAAACGTCGTCGATGACAGCCGCCCCCAGGATGATTTGTGCCTCTCTGGACTTCAGTTTGCCTCTATCGCGCAGGACCCTGGCGGTAACTGCAACGCTGGTTGCGACTAGGGCGGTTCCGACGAACAGCGCTTCCGGCCCGCTGTATCCGAGGAGTCTCATCAGGCCCCCGCCGAGGGCAAATGGGAGGACTATCCCGCCCACCGCCGCCGAGGCGGAACGCCCGCCGGTTTTCCGCAGTTCGTAAAGGCTGGCCTCCAGCCCGACCATAAACAGCAGGAAGATGGCGCCGAGCTCGGCGAGGATCTCCACCGGTTCGCTTTCAGAGGGCACCCAGTCCAGCAGGGCCGGGCCGACGATGACCCCGGCGATGATCTCGCCGATTACTGCGGGTTGGCCGAGGCGCTCTGCGATTTCGCCCAGCAGGCGGCCGGCGATGAAGATGATCGCGAGGACGAGCAAGAGCCGCTCCATTGACGCTCCTTCCATGGGAAATGAACGCCGACCAGGCTTCCCGGCTCACCTGAATCTCAGTATAGGCCGCCCGCGAGCAAGCGGCCCGTTTGACTTTGGACCAATATCTGTATATACATCTATCTATGGAGGCGGCGACGGAGCTGTGGGCAACCGGAGCGCAGGTGTCCGCACTATGCGCCTGCTCCAATTTGCGAAGGGCGTCCCGGGCGGTTACCCAGCTGTACGACGAGGCATTAAAGCCGGCCGGCCTGCGGGCCACCCAGTTCAATCTCATGATCTCGATCCATCTTTGGGGCAAGGCAACAATCGGAGATCTCGCCCAGGTGGCGCAGATGGATCCCACGACGCTGACCCGCAACCTGGCCGGTCTGGACCGTCTCGGCCTGGTCGAGATAGCCGAGGGGGCCGACCGCAGAAGCCGGGTCGTCGGCCTGAGCCGCAAAGGCGTAGTTGCTCTGAAGAGGGCGTTGCCTCTGTGGGAAAAAGTGCAGGGCGCCTTGATGAAGCAGGTGGGGGAGGACTACTGGCGGGCGATGCTGCCGTTTCTTTCGAACGTTACAGAGGCCGCTCAGGGGCTTGTTGAAGACACTCAGGTGAAGGCGCAACTAAGGGCAATAAAAGGAGGTGAATAAATGGCGGAATTCAAGTGCAGCTACGTGGGAGCAGATTCCTGCAAGGCCAGCTTCTCCGGATCGAAGGAAGACATCCTGCGGCAGGTGACCAGCCACTTGCAGAGCAAGCACAGGGTCAGAAACGTCACCCAGACGATCCTGAATCTGGTAGCCAAGAACGTTAGGTAGGCGGTTACGAGGCCGGGCGGTTGGCCGTCGGGTACCGGATCCGGGAGCCCTCAAGGCCCGCCGCTACTTCCACCAGGA
>JBOGWH010000283.1:0-1851 GCA_050692975.1 Actinomycetota bacterium
GTCCACCAACTGCCGCAGGCGGCCGAAGGTGGCGCGGTCGAATCGCAGCGCGATTCGCGGTAGTTCGGTTACGTCATGATCCCTGATCTCACCCTCGGAGGGCTCTACCCGTTCGATCGGGCCTTTGAGCACTTCCGCGAATTCTTCGGAAAGCTTTTCCAGGCTGGCGGAGTCGGGGGTCTTCTTCAGGCGCAGAATCAGCCGGTCTCCGATATAGCGCTGGGAGTGATACACACGGTAGAAGTTCTCTATTTCTTTCACTGCTTCCTCGGCGCTGTCGGTGTACATGAACAGGCTGAAATCGCTCTCCCTGATGTATCCGCGCTTCAACAGATGACTGCGCAGGTATTCATCGAAGGTCTTCCAGTACGAGCCGCCGGGTACGTCGAGCATGACGATGGGGTGGAGGTCGCTTTTCCCGGTCTGGATCAGGGTCAGCAACTCAAAAGCTTCGTCGAGAGTCCCGAATCCCCCCGGCATCAGCACGAAGGCGTCTGATTCTTTGATGAACATCAGCTTGCGGGTAAAGAAATAGCGGAAGTTGATGAGTTTGGGGTCCCCGGCAATGTAGGGGTTCGGCTTGGCCTCGAAGGGCAGCACGATATTTACCCCAAAAGATCTCGCCCCTCCGGCCCCCTCGTGGCCGGCTTCCATAATGCCGGGACCGGCGCCGGTCATAACCATCCAGTCGTGCTTGACGATCGAACGAGCGAAGTCACGGGCCATGGCGTACTCGGGGTCGCCCTTGGCCGTGCGTGACGAGCCGAAAATCGTCACCTTGCGATGGTCCCGGTAGTCGGCAAATACCTTGAAGGCGTAGCGCATCTCTTTGAGAGCCGCCGCGGCAATCTTGCGGTCGAGGCGTGAGATCGGATCCTTGGCGAGTTTCATCGCAGCCGCCATCATCTCGAAGACAAGCTGGGCGTCGACCGGGTCGAAGTGCGACACCAGGTCGCGCAAACGGTCGTCGAGTTCCCTGTCGCCGGTGGAGTAAAAGCGCTTGTGGGATTCCATCGGTTTCATCGTAGTTGGCTCGGCGCAAATCCCTGGCGCAGCGTGTTTTCGCTAACGGCGCGGGGATCGACGAACTGCAGCAGGTAATCGGGCCCTCCCGCCTTGCTTCCCACCCCGGAAAGCCCGTACCCGCCGAAAGGCTGGCGTCCGACCACGGCGCCGGTGGTAGGGCGATTGATGTAGACGTTTCCGCCCCGCAACTCGCGTGAGGCATATCGCACGTTGGCTATCGACCGGGAATAAACCCCGGCTGTGAGCGCGTACTCGGTGTCGTTGGCCAGGGCAACGGCCTCCTCAAAATTCGCCGCCCGGAATACCGAAAGCACCGGCCCGAAGATCTCCTCTCGGGCGACTCGGGAAGAGGCGGGCAGGTCGGTCACGATGGTCGGCGGAGCGAAGTAGCCGGTCTCGGGGATGTCGGTGCGGTGCAGAGCAAGAGTGCCTTCCTCCCCGGCCAACCCGATGTAGCCCAGGACCCTTTCCTGCGCGCCGGCGTCGATAAGCGGCCCCACAGTCGTGCCCATCTCGCAGGCATGCCCGACGATCACCTCACCGCCCGCCCCGACGAGCCTTTCGAGGATCTCGTCGTACAGCGGCTCCACGATGATCAGGCGGGATGCGGCCGAGCATTTCTGCCCGGCATAGCCGAAAGCGGAGTAGACGGCGCCCGGGACTGCCTGGTCCGGATCGGCGTCGGAGTCGATGATCAAAGCGTTCTTGCCGCCCATTTCGGCGATGACTCTCTTGACGTGGCGCTGGCCGTCGGAATGCTCGGCGGCCGTCTTTACTATGCCGAGGCCGACCGCCTTGGAGCCCGTGAAAGCAATGAAGCTGACC
>JBOGWH010000284.1:0-5338 GCA_050692975.1 Actinomycetota bacterium
GCGAACGCCTGCAGCTCGCGGAACTGCGCCAAGTCGCCCTTGAGCGTGCCCACGGCGGTCTTCATCGCCTTGATCTGGGCGGCGCCGCCCACCCGGGAAACCGACGTGCCGACGTTAATCGAAGGTCGGATGCCCTGGTAGAACAGCCCCGTCTCGAAAAAGATCTGGCCGTCGGTGATCGAGATCACGTTGGTGGGGATGTACGCCGAAAGGTCTCCCTCCTTGGTCTCGATGATCGGAAGTGCGGTCATCGATCCCGCTCCCAGCTCGTCGGAGAGCTTTGCTCCTCGCTCCAGGAGCCGCGAGTGAAGGTAGAAGACGTCTCCCGGAAACGCCTCCCGGCCGGCGGGGCGGCGCAGCAGCAGCGAGATCTCGCGGTAGGCGTCCGCCTGCTTGGTGAGGTCGTCGTAAACGATCAGGACGTGGTCCCCCTTGTACATCCAGTGCTGTCCGATGGCACACCCCGAATAGGGGGCGATAAATTTGAATGCCCCGGGGCGGGCCGCACCCGCGGCCATGACGCAGGTGTACTCCATCGCTCCCGCGGCCTCGAGCGCCTTTATGACCTCGGCCACCGACGAGTCCTTCTGGCCTACTGCCACGTAGATGCACTTGACCGCTTTGTCGGTTCCCCACAGTTGCTTCTGGTTGATGATCGTGTCGATGGCCACGGCGGTCTTGCCGGTCTGCCGGTCGCCGATCAACAGCTCCCGCTGGCCGCGCCCGATGGGGGTCATCGCGTCGATGGCTTTGATGCCGGTTTGAAGTGGCTCGCTCACCGGCTGGCGGTTGATTACCGAAGGCGCCTGCAATTCCAGCTCGCGGGTGCCGTCGATCTTGCTCTCGTCGAGGGGTCCCTTGTCGTCGAGGGGGCGCCCGAGAGGATCAACCACCCGCCCAAGATAGGCGTCACCGACGGGTAGCGAGAGGACCTTGCCGGTCTGCTTGACGGTCATGCCCTCCTGGATCTCGTCGGGCTTGCCCAGAACCACGACGCCCAGTTCGGTCTCTTCCAGGTTCAGCGCAATGCCGATGACCCCGTTGGCGAACTCGAGCATCTCGTTGGCCTTGGTGGTGCCCAGGCCGGTCACCCGGGCGATCCCATCGGCGGCCTTTTCGACTCGCCCAACCGCTTCCTTCTCGCTGGTGGGCTTGAAGTCGGAGAACAGACGGTCCAGCGACCGCTGGATTTCGCTCGGGTCAATCGTCAGGTCGGCCACTCAAATTACTCCTTCGTGATTAGTTGTCTTCAAACGCGGTGGCTTCGTCACCGTGCGACTCCCAGATGCTCCGAGAGCATCTCCAGGCGGTGCCGGACCGTGCCGTCGATCACCACGTCGCCCACCCGGGCGTGGACTCCGCCAATCACGGAGGGATCCACGATCACCTTCAGGCTGACCGTCTTGCCGGTGGCCTTTCCCAGGGCCTGCGCGAGTTTCTCTTTCTGGTCGTCGGGAATCGGCACCGCTGATGTAACGACCCCGATTTCCCGGTTCGACTCCTCCTCGGCGATCTTGGCCAGCAGGTCGGCGATCTGGGTCACATCCCGGCCGCGGCCCTGGCCCACCACGAACTTCAGGATATTGAGCGTGTGGGATGAAGCCTTGCCGCCGAGCAGCTCGTCGAGCATCTTCTCCTTGGCCTCGGCCGGAACCGTAACGTCGGTAAGCGTCTGATGCAGCTGATGCTGTTGCTCCAGGGTGCGGGCGATCCTGAACAGCTCGTCGGCTACCCGGGTGATGTCGCCTTCAACCCGGGCGATCTCGAACAGAGCCTTTGCGTAGCCGACGCTGCGGGCATCGCCGTTCACGACGCGGGGGTCTTCTCCGACTGAAGATCACTGATGAAGCTGTCGATCAGCTGACGGTGAGTGTCGGCCGAGACCTCCTTTTCGACGATCTTGGAGGCCACCGAGACGGCCATACGGGCAATCTCGCCCTGCAGGCCCTTGATGGTGCGCTCCCGCTCGGCCGCTAGGTCCGCCTGGGCGCGCTCCATCATCTTGCGGTTCTCCGCCTCGGTCGCCGCCAGAGTCTGTTTCTTTGCGGCCTCCGCTTGCTGGCGGATCTCATCGGCGATCTTGCTGGCCTCATCGCGGGCGGCGGCAAGCTGGGCCTTGTGCTCGGCAAGAAGCTTCTCGGCCTCGACCTTGGTCTTCTCGGCTTCTTCCAGATCGCCTTTTATCTTCGCTTCCCTGTCTGCGAGCGATTCCTCCAGTTTCGGGAACACCTTCTTGGCCAGGAAGAACAGCACGACCAGAAAAGCAATCGTCGTCCATACGTAGAGGCCGGTTTCGACCGAAAGCGGGTTGAACCCGCCTCCCTCTTCTGCTGCGAATATGAGCATCGAGCCTCCTAGAGAACGAAGAGCAAGAGAATGGTCACGACGAAGGCGTAGAGGACCTGGGCTTCGGCAAGGGCGAATCCCAGGAACATCAGGCCCTGAAGCATCCCTCGTGCTTCCGGCTGCCTGCCGATCCCCTCAATACCCTTCGACCACAAGATTCCGATTCCTACTGCCCCGCCGCCGGCTCCGAGCCCGATCGCGAGACCGCCTCCGAGCAGCGCCATGGCCTTGTCCGAAAGCCCCGTGGCTTCCTGCGCCAAGATCAAATCCAAGTGCATACCCCTTTCGTTTGCCTAGTGCCCCGGGTGAAGGGCGTCGTTGATGTAGATGGTGGTAAGGAAGGAAAAAATTACTGCCTGGATAAAGGCCACGAAAAGTGCAAATGCGGTAAACACGATCTCCATGGTCATGGCGATCGGAATCACGATGACGTGGCCGACCGCGAAGCTGGTGCCGACCAGAAAAATGAAGCCTACGAAGATCAGCAGGATCACGTGGTCGGCGAGCATGTTGGCGAAAAGCCGGACGGCAAGCGAGAACGGCCGGGCCAGCTGCGAGATGATCTCGATGGGCACCATCAGCGGCAAGAGCGCCTTGGGGATGTCCGGGGGCACCAGCGACTTCTTCCAGAATGTGAACACGCCGTGGCGTGCCATTCCGATGGCGACGGCCATCAAGTAAATGCCCAGCGCCAGAGCCGCGGTAACCCAGATGTTCGAGGTCGGTGTAAAACCGAAATAGGGAATAAGCCCCACCAGGTTCATCATCAGGATGAAAAAAAACGTGGTTCCGATAAACGGGTACCACGCTTTGCCGTCCTTGGCGCTCATCACAGAGTAGACGATGTTGCTCTTTACGAAATCGACCATCACCTCGATCGCGTTGCGCAGGCCCTTGGGCACCAGGCTGGTCTTCGAAGCCGCTACGGCAAAGATGATTATGGTCAGCAGCGCGGCCCCCCACAGGTTCAAGACTGCACTCGTGGGGGTTAGGTCTACATTGCCGACCTTGATCTCCGGCGCCCAGCCGTAATGGTGGGGTGAAAGATGCTCAATAAGCTTGAGAAACGGCGACGGCTCTTCGGCCGCCGCTTCGGCTGCCAGTGTGACGCTCAACGAATACCCACTTCCCCGCGAGCCTTGAAGACGGCCGCGACTCGGGCGATCTCGAATGCAACCAGCAAAGCGAAAATCGCGGCGAAACTCGAAAGGTAAGCGATCAGCACCGTACGGCCGGCGAGGTAGGCGGCGACCCCGCCGCCGGATAGGGCCGCAAAGCGCACCAGCGCCGTCAAAGCGAGGCCCGCATCCCACAGGCGCTCGCGTCTGGCCCGGCTCAGGTGGGAATTGAGATACCCCGTCGCGTAGATTCCCGCCGCGGCTGCGCCGCCGAAAGCCCCTGCTGCTTCGGCCCCGCCGTGCCATCCGAGGCCGACGAGAGCAGCAATCAGGCCGAACGAGGCGGCCCTGCCCAGCATCATCACCAGCGAGACCTTGGAATCGTACGCAGGATTTCCCCGGTTCACCTCTTCGGAGGCGGCTTGATCGTTATGTGTTTTTACCTGGTCAACCTCTGCCACTGTCGGTAAAGCCTTACTACTCCTGCCGCGCCGCCCAGCAACGCGCCGATGAACAAGAAGATCGGGCTGGTGTGCAGCAGTCTATCTGCTACCCAGCCCAACCCGAGACCCACGCCTGTGGTGGCCACAAGCTCTGCGGAGAGCCCCATGGCCATACCGAACCCCGAATATCCTGACTTGGGTTCGCCGGGCATAGCAACCTCCTTTAGAGGTCGGTGGATTCTAACAAGCCTGGCCTACCTCGTGCGGCGACCCGCTCGCGCGTCGTCACTTGTGCCTCAGGGTAGTGGGGGTCAGGCGGGGCAAGACCGTATAGGCCAGGATCGCCAGAGCCGCCCCCAAAAACGGGACCATGTAGACGGGAGGCGCAAAGGTCCACGCCAGAGTCATCCCCGCAATGATGGCGGTCCAGCCGTAGATGATCAGAACTGCCTGCCGGTGGCCGTGGCCGATCTCGAGGAGACGGTGGTGCAGGTGCTCACGATCGGCGTGAAAGACGTGGCGGCCTCTTCTGGCCCTTCTTACGATCGCCATCAGCGTGTCCAGCAGAGGAATCGCCAACACGATCAACGGGATCACCAGGGGAAGGTAGAAGACGAAAGCGGCCGAGACCTCTGAGGGATTCTGGGTCCCCGTCCGTCCGACGCCGACGACGGTGGCCGTGGCGAGCAGAAATCCAAGCGTCATGCTGCCGGAGTCCCCCATGAAGATCTTGGCGGGGTTGAAGTTGTAACGAAGAAATCCGAGGGTCATCCCGACGACTGCAGCCGAAAGGAGCTGGGCCGTGGGCTCCGGTCCGGTCAGTCCCTGGCGGCTGAGCTGGTATGCGTAGACGAAAAAGGCGGCGCCGGCGATTCCGGCCACTCCTGCCGCGAGCCCGTCGAGACCGTCGATCAGGTTGACCGCGTTTACCACGATGACGATCCAGAAGATGGTGGCAATGGCCGAGATATCCGCCGACAGTGACAGCGCCCCCACCCCCTGTAGCGGGAACCGGAAGTACTCAAGGCGCACACCGGACAGAAAGACGAATCCGGCGGCCACCAGCTGTCCCGAGAGCTTGGCCGGAGCCTTCAGACCCTTCAGATCGTCGACCACCCCCAGGGCGAAGATCATGCCGGTGCCGACGAAAATTCCCAGGGTTTCGGGCAAAGGCCAAACGAACACCGGGCTGAACGAGCTTTTGAACGTTTTCATACCCGCCGCGGTGACCATCGCGGCTATGAACCCGGCCACGAGCGCCGCCCCGCCGAGGGTCGGGGTCGGGTTGGCATGGACCTTCCGGTCGTCGGGGATGTCGACTGCTCCCATTCTGCGCGAGAAAGCGAGAACCACCGGGGTGGCGGCATAGGTAACGCCGAAGCCCGCCACCATGACCAGCAGGAAGGGGATTAGATGCACTGGCCGCTATTT
>JBOGWH010000285.1:0-2969 GCA_050692975.1 Actinomycetota bacterium
CCTCGAGGGCCAGGGCGGGAAGCAGGCCGGGCCGTTTTGGCAGGGCAAGAAACGCCAGAGCAAGCAATAGGAGTGCGCCGGCCGCGGCCCGGTATTGGCCGGAGAGCCCGGCCACATGCGCCGCCGGAGCGAATGCCGCTGCCGAGACCGCCGTCGCGGCCACGACCGCCCTGGGAGCCTGTGACGACTTCTGCCGGTAAAGCACCGTGGTGATCCCCGCGCCGGCGCCCGCCAACGCGGTCAACGCCCAAGGATGCAGCCAGGAAGCGGCGATCAGCCCGAGCCAGAAGGCGGCTTCTGCGCCCAAAATCTGCAAGGGCCACCGGGCGGGCCGCTCCTGTGCGGTCGTGGATCCCCCGGAAACCGGGGGAAGGAGCGCAACTTCGTCTTCAGGTCCCACTTGTGTGTTAAGTCCGGCCAGATGCCGGGCATCCACCCCGTTGACTGCGATGGTTGATGCACCGGCGGCGCGCGCGAACTCAGGGCCGAACCGCCGGCCGGCCGCTTCCAGCACCTCGCCGACGGTCGCCCCTTCCGTCGGAGAATGCGACGTTCCTGCAAGCTCTCTCAGGATCGCAAAAAGTCTCAGGTGAGCCAACAAGGCCTCCCAACCCATTTCCTTTATCCGAGTACCTGCGCCGATCGCAGGCCCAGGACAAACTAGACTAGAGGGCCGTGATTCGCTTGCTGTGGTTGAGCCCCGACAGATCCGACCCGGAGGAGTCCTACGCTCCCCTGGCGGGGCGGCGGCCTGCACCCGAGCCGCTTTCCTTCTCGGAAATGACGCCCGAGCTCCTTTCGCGCAGACTCGCCGACGCCATCCTCGTGGACGGGCGTAAGCGGCCCGAGGATGCCGCCGCTTTGATCAGAAAGCTAAGGGGAGAGTCGGAGGCCCCTTTTGTCCCGGTGCTGGACGAAGCTTCCCTTGAAGTATTCGACTGGTCCTGCGGCGCCGCCGACTTTCTGACCGACCACACGACTGCATCTGAGCTCAACGCACGCCTGAAGCGCCTTTCTCTGCCGGTCGAGCCCGACCCCGCCGACGTCATCCGTAGGGGGGAGATAGTCATCAACCGGGAGCGCTTCGAAGTCAAAGTAAACGATGCCGTGCTGGACCTCACCTTCAAGGAATTCGAGCTGGTGGCCTACCTTGCGGCCCGGCCGGGGAAAGTGTGCTCACGCAGCGCCCTGTTGTCGGAGGTGTGGGGCTACGATTTTTTCGGAGGAACCCGAACGGTGGACGTTCACGTCCGGAGGCTGAGGGCCAAACTCGGCTCCCAGGCCCACGTGATCGAGACGGTCCGCAACGTCGGGTACCGGTTCGCAGGCTAGCCCGTGCCCCGAGGCTTGAGAGTAAAAACCAGCCCCCATCCCATCCCTTGGCTTGAGAGCCACAACCAGCCCGTGCCGAGGCTTGAACCAGCCCGTGCCGAGGCTTGAGGGTAACAACCGGGAAACATCCCCCCGGTAAGGTGGAAGCGCCACTAAAGTCCCTTGCCCGGACCCACGAAGGAGCCAAATGACACCCGAGCAGGAATTCGTCCTCAGAACCGTCGAGGAAAGGGACATTAAGTTCGTCCGGCTGTGGTTTACCGACATCCTGGGCTTCCTGAAGGCCCTCGACATCACCCCTGCCGAGCTGGAAGAAGCCCTGACCGAGGGCATGGGCTTCGACGGTTCGTCCATCGAGGGGTTTGCCCGGATCGCTGAGTCCGACATGGTGGCCAGGCCGGACCCTTCGACCTTCCAGATAATGCCATCAGCGGCCGGAAGGGCCGGCACGGCGAGGATGTTTTGCGACATCTGGCACCCCGACGGAACGCCCTTCCAGGGCGACCCGAGGTACGTCCTGAAATCGACGCTCACGAAAGCGGCGGAGCTAGGATATCGCTACTACGTGGGGCCCGAGCTGGAGTGGTTTTATTTCCGCAACTCGTCGGGCACCGAGTTCATCGACAACGCCTCTTATTTCGATCTGACACCCTTTGACGAGGCCGGAGAGCTCAGAAAGCGCACGGTCGAGTACCTGGAGCAGGTGGGGGTGCAGGTCGAGCACATCCATCACGAGGTGGCGCCGTCGCAGCACGAGATAGACCTGCGGTACACCGACGCCCTGACGATGGCCGACAACGTCATGACTTACCGGCAGGTAGTCAAGGAAGTCGCTCAGGAGCACGGGGTGTACGCCACCTTCATGCCCAAGCCGGTGGCGGGGATCAACGGCAGTGGGATGCACACCCACATGTCTTTGTTCGAAGACGACCGCAATGCATTTTTCGACGGGGAAGACGAGGCGCACCTCTCCAAGATCGGCAAGGCTTTCCTGGCCGGGGTCCTGACGCACGCCCGCGAGATCTGCGCCGTGACCAACCAGTGGGTCAACTCCTACAAAAGGCTGGTGCCCGACCCCGGGTACGAAGCGCCCGTGTACATCTGCTGGGCCCGCTACAATCGCTCCGCCCTGGTCCGGGTTCCGATGTATAAGCCGGGGAAGGAGCAAGCCATCCGGCTCGAAGCGAGATTTCCCGACCCCGCATGCAATCCCTATCTGGCCTTCGCGGTGATGCTTGCCGCCGGCCTAAAGGGGATCGAGCAGAACTACGAGCTTCCACCGGAAGCCGACGACAACCTTTACGGGATGTCACCCGTTCAACGGCAAAAGGCGGGGATCTCTTCGCTCCCCGAAGACCTCCATGAGGCGCTGATTGCGTGCGAATCATCGGAGCTGGTCCACTCCACTTTAGGAGACCACACCTTCGAGTGGTTCATCCGCAACAAATACCGGGAATGGAACGACCATAAGGCATATGTGACGCCTTACGAGCTGGAGCGCTATCTGCCCATTCTCTAGGCGAGAGGATCGGCCGCCTAAGCGCTGCTGCGACTGCTTGAGAGCCCACATGGACAGTGGGACTGCGGCGGCCTAGTCAGCTGATCGACTGCTGAGGGGCCCCACCCCAGGTGGACAG
>JBOGWH010000286.1:0-8613 GCA_050692975.1 Actinomycetota bacterium
GGGTGGCAATCACCATGAATGGGGAGGGCACCGGGCGGGAAACCCCTTCCGCGGTGACCTGCCGTTCCTCCATGGCCTCCAGAAGCGCCGCCTGGGTGCGGGGGGTGGTGCGGTTGATCTCGTCCACGACCACGATGTTGGCGAAAACCGGGCCGGGAATGAACTCGAACTCCTGGGAGCTCTGGCGGAAGATCGAGACCCCGGTGATGTCGGAGGGAAGCAGGTCGGGGGTGGCCTGCACGCGCTTGAAGGTTCCGTCGATCGAGCGCGCCAGCGACTTGGCGAGCATCGTCTTGCCGAGGCCGGGTGCATCCTCGATGAGGAGGTGGCCGTCGGCTGCGAGCGTGAGGACGGCGGCTTCTATGATCGGGCGCTTGCCCTTGATCACCGACTCGATATTGGCCACAAGCCGGTGCAGTGCATCAACTGCTGCCGGTCTATCCAAAGATGCCGTGCTCCATCCCTTGCTCCCCTCTACCCCTCTACCCCCCTAGCCTAAGGGCTTCGGCGGTGTAGGGCGGAGGGCAAGCGGCATGGACCCGGGAGACAATCCCCCGGACGCTAGACCGCCCGGCGGTAGCGCCAGATGGCCAGCGGCACGCAGACCAATAGAATGCCGGCGGACCAGGCAAGCGTCGCGATGACGTCTCCGGCCGTGGGGCCCCCGATCGACAGCGCCCGCACGGCATCGGCTGCAACCGAAACCGGCTGGTGCTCCGCCCACCCCTGCAGCCAGCTCGGCATCGTCTCCAGGGGGATGAATGCGGTTGACGCGAAGACAAGCGGCGCCATCACCGGAAACGAAGCCGCCTGCGCGCTTTCCGGGTCGCCCACCACGATTCCGACGGTAGCAAAGACCCAGGAGAGAACGTAGCCGAACAGCAGCACGATGAGCATGGCCGCCAGGAAGGCCAGGGCATTGGTGTGGATTCGAAAGCCCACCAAAAAGCCCACGGCTGCCATCAAAGCGGCCACGAAGACGTTGCGGAACAGGTCGGCCGTGGTCCGGCCCGCCAGGACGGCCGCACGCGACATCGGAAGGCTGCGGAAGCGTTCCAGCAGCCCGCTTTTAACGTCGGCGGCCAGGCCGATCGCGGTGTTGATGGCGCCGAACACAACGGTCTGGATGAAGATGCCCGGCAGCAGATAGTCCACGTAGGCGACGCCGGGCGTCGACCTGACCGCTCCTCCGAAGACGTAGCGGAACAGCAGGACGAAAATTACCGGCTGGATCGTTGAGAAAATCAGCAGCTGGGGTACCCGGCGGATGGCGATCAGGTTGCGATTGGCCACGGCCATGATGTCGCGGATGGACCCGAACATGACCTTATTGCGGACGCCCGGATGGCGATGAGATTTTTCCGCCGGCGGGGCCTCCATGACTTCGGTAGCGCTCATTTGATCTGGATCTTCCCTCCCTTCATCTCAACCCTTTTGGCCGGTGCGATGGTGTTTCGGGCGCCGGTTTTCCTGGAAGCGGTTTTCTTGGCGGGCGGCTTTTTCGTCGCCGGCTTTTTGGGGGCTGCCTTCCGGGCCGCCGGTTTGGCGGCAGCTTTCCGGGGGGCCGAAGCGGGCCTCTTGGCCGGGGTGCGCGGTTTGGCCTGGCGGGGCTTTTTCGCCGCCGGAGGCGCTTCGGGCAGCACAGTGGCCTCGGCCACGAAGGTCGCGTCTGCAATGTATTCTTCTTCGTCGATCGGCACAGCTTCCTCAAGCTCGGAGTCGCCGGCACCGGAGCCGCTGGAATCGGCGGCCCCGTTGGTGGGATGGTGGCCGGTCAGAGCAAGGAACACATCATCCAGACTGGGCTCTCCCACCGAGAGGCTGTGGGGCTCGAGGCCGGCCGCATCCAGCTTGCGAAGCACGTCGACCAGAAGACGGGGACCCTCAACAGAGGAGAAACGAATCAGGCTTCCCTCGCGCACCAGACCGTCCCCGACGATCCTGTCCACGATCGCCTCCGCTTCGCGACCCTGCGCCTCGGTCTCCATCCCCAGCTCGATCACGGTTCCGCCGAGCTTGGCCTTGAGGCCGGAAGCGGTGTCGTTTGCGATGACGTGCCCGTGGTCGACGACGGCGATGCGGTTGGCGAGCTTGTCGGCCTCCTCGAGGTACTGAGTGGTAAGCAGAACTGTGGCCCCGTCGGCGACCAGCTCCCGGATAACCTCCCACAACTCGGTCCGGCTCTGGACGTCGAGGCCGGTGGTGGGCTCGTCGAGGAACAGCACCGGAGGCCGGGCGACGAGGGCCGCGGCAACATCGAGACGCCTGCGCATCCCGCCCGAGTACCCGCCCAGGGTGCGGTCGGCGGCATCGAGCAGGCCGAACCGCTCCAGCAGTTCGTCTGCTCGTTGCTTGGCTTCGCGGCGGGGCAGCTGCGCCAGTATTCCGACCAGCCGCAGGTTCTCCCTGCCGGTGAGATTGGGGTCAACCGCCGCCGCCTGCCCGGCGAGGCCGATCTGGTGGCGGACCGCGTTCGCGTCCTTGCACACGTCGTGGCCCATGACCTCGGCTCGCCCGCCGTCGGGCTTCAGGATTGTGGAGAGAATCCGGACTGCGGTTGTTTTGCCCGCGCCGTTGGGGCCCAGAAGGCCAAATATGGTCCCTTCGGGGATTTCGAAACTGATTCCGTCGAGGGCCTTGAGATTTCCGAAATTCTTGATGAGGCCTTCAACCTCGACTGCGTTATGTCGCATCAGTCATCAATGATGCCATTGACCGCGCGGCCGCGCAGGCCGGCGCTTCAGATGGTCTGGTTGGCCAGCCGGAGGTGCTGCTCGCTGTAGCGAACCAGGTTTTCTGCCTGCCTTACCGTGAGCACCTGGCAGGCCCATCCCCAGTGGATCGAGACCGTGTCGCCCACCCGGGCCTGGTCCACGAATCCCTTGCCGTCGAGGTTCCGCATGACTTTTTCGGTCCTGCCTGGCCCCAGGACCAGCTTGTTGCCCTTGGCTATCAGAGGCCGGCGGTCCACGACCAGCTCTCCGGGTTCGATCCCCTTCACCGTGCCCCAGCTGATCCGACAGTTCTCCATTGCCATCACCGAGATCTCCTTGGACTCAAGATGCCGGTACACGTCGATCACGTGAAATAGATGGAACGGCCGGCCGCCCTGGGGAAGCTTGCCGAAGATCTGGTCGCGCATCTTTCTCGTCAGCTGCTTTCCGAAGCGGTCGTCCAGAGCCCTGGCCATGTGCCCGGGCGTCACCCGGTCCAAAAGGCCGTTGCCCAGCCAGTAAGCCTCGACGACCTTCGGGTCGAAGGGGTCGGTGATCTTGTTGGCCTCGGCGATCGTCTTTAAGTAGGGGAAGGCCCCGGTGAACTTCGCCAGCAGCGAAGCCAAGGCAGGCTCGGATTGGCCGGCTACGGCATGTTCGAGAAGTTCCTGGTTCTCGTTACCGCCGCAGTAGCCGAGGTGGTTGGGCATGAATCCGTACTGGATGAACAGCAGGAGCCCGGAGGGCCGCAGCTGGAGGTCTGCTTGAGGCACCCCTCCAGCTTACGCAATCTGATTGAACAAAGATGCCCCTGGGAACGATGCAGGCCGGAAGAAGGGAAAGGATTTAGATGAAAGGAAACCCTCGGTCGCGAAAGCTGACGCCCACCTCGTGGGCCCGCCTCGGGATAATCGGCCGGCAACCTCTGCTGTGGGCCGCCATAAGCGCCGGGATGGCGGCATTCGGTGGGGACAGGGGCCGCAGGGCATCGCTTCGGGGGACCCTGTGCTACCTGGCGGGGGCGGCAGTCGGCAACCTGCCGAAGCCGCTTTTCAGCCGCCCGCAACCCCGCCACCGCTGGGTGAGGAAGCCCCAGGTCGCCCGAGGGTCGTTTCCGTCGGGTCATGCCGCCGCCGAGGTGGCCTACGTCTTCGGCGCTTCGATGGAGCAGCCCGTCGCCTTCCTCCCGCTGTCGGTGGTTGCGATGGCCGGGCATGCCTCGTTGGTAAAGGCAGGCAAGCACTACCTTAGCGACACCATCGTTGGGGGATCGCTGGGAATCGGGGTAGCGGCGGTTGCTGCGAAACTCTGGCCTCCCAACGGGAAAGCTCTCCGGGTATAGCGCGCCGTTCGGGCCCAAGGTGAAGGCGGGCCCCGGGTGAAGGCGGGCCCCGGGTGAAGGCGGGCCCCGGAAAGAGCGCGTTGCTGCTCGGGGCGATGCTGGCTTCGGCGGTGCTGGCTTCGGGCTGCGACCAAGATGGTACGCCCGGCAAATTGGCGGAGAGCCGCGGTGATCCGGTCTTGTCGGAGCCCGCCTCCGCCTCACCCCCACCGCTGGTGCTTTCACCGGTGCCGACCGCAGTCCCCGCGCTGGACGATGCAGATGAGACCGCCTCTGAGCTGGTCGCCGCCGAGCTTGCCATCCGCGCGGAGTCGACCCCGCCAGACGCAATGGGACGGCTGGGCCGGATACAGCAGGCCGCATACCGCAAGCTGGTCGCCAACCCGCCGTGGCGGGCGGCGGCTTTTTCGAAAGCTCCGGCGGCCCTAGAGGAGGTCGTCCGGTCTAATATCATCGCCGGGGAGGAGCTCCGGGCTCTTACGAAGCCGGCCACGACCCTCCCGCCGTGGAAAATCGTTGCCCCTCCGCCGGCCGATGAGCTTCGCCGCTACTACGCCGAAGCCGGGGACCGCTTTGGGATCCGGTGGGCTTATCTGGCCGCCATCCACCTCGTCGAGTCCAGGATGGGCCGCATCCGGGGGACCAGCTCGGCGGGGGCCCAGGGCCCCATGCAGTTCATCCCGAGCACCTGGGCCCGGTACGGAGAGGGCGACATCAACAATCCGCGCGACGCAATTACGGCGGCGGCCCGCTACCTGAAGGCGGCGGGTGCGCCCGGCGACATGGACCGCGCTCTGTACGCCTATAACCACAGCGACCGCTACGTGCGGGCGATTAACATCTACGCCGGCCAGATGCTCGGCAACGAAAGGACCTATCTGGCCTTCTACCACTGGCAGGTCTACGTCAGGACGGTAAACGGCGACGTCTTGCTGGAAGTGGGATACGGGGCGTAAACGGCGACGTCTTGCTGGAAGTGGGATACGGGGCGTGAGAAGCTCGCCGCTAGAATGGAAGCCGGCCGACGGAAAGGCGGGGCCGGTTCCTTGGAGTCCACATGAAGGGGGGCCTTGTGATCAGAGGTGAGAAAGTCGCGCTGCGCCCTCTCAGCAGAGAAGACCTCCCGGTGCTGGGCGAGATGCTGGCCAAGCCGGGGGTCGCACATTACTGGCCGAACTACGACGCGGCCCGTCTCGAAAAAGACGTCTTCGGACCGGACTCAGACGACCTCACCGCGTTCGTCGTGGAATTCGAAGGCCGGACCGCGGGGCTTATCTGGTACTACGAAGAGAAGGAGCCCGAGTACCGCTACGCCGGAATCGACATGTTCATCGACTGCGACTTTCAGTCAATGGGACTGGGCAGCGACAGTCTGCGTGCCATCGCACGCCACCTGTTCGAGGAGCGAAAGCACCACCGCATCGTCATCGACCCCCGCGTCAGCAATGATCGGGCCGTCCACGTCTACAAGAAGGTGGGGTTCAAGCCGGTGGGAGTAATGCGCCGCTACGAGGACCTGCTCGACGGTCGCTACGAAGACGGGCTGCTTATGGACATGCTTCCCGAAGACCTTGCCTAGCGACCCGTCGGGGTGCCGGGCTGCTTATGGAAATGCTTCCGAAGACCTGACCTAGCAGCCCGTCGGGGTTACCGGGGGACTCGCTAGGCTCTGAGTTTTTCGTCCGAGACCCATCTGGCCACGGCGGCGACGAGGTCGGCCTGCTTCACCGGCTTGGCGAGGAAGTCGTCCATCCCGGCCTCGATGCAGTTCTGGCGGTCGGACTCCATGGCCGAGGCCGTCAGGGCGATGATGGGAGTGTGGCGAGCCGTACCTTCGATCCTTCTGATCCGGCGGGATGCTTCGTAGCCGTCCATCACCGGCATCCGGCAGTCCATCAGGATCGCAGCGTAGCGCCCAGAGCGGGCCGCCTCGACGGCCCCGGCGCCGTCCTCGGCGATCTCGACTTCGTAATCGTGACGGCGCAGCATGGTCGCCACCACCTTCTGGTTGACCGCGTTGTCCTCGGCAACCAGTACCACCTTCTTGCCGCTGCCCTCGCGGGCCCCCGGTGAGGTAACCGCCGGGCGGCCCTCGGAGGCCTGCGGCGCCGGTGCTTCCCGGGCCACCGGCAAGGAGATGGTGAACCAGAACGTGCTGCCCTGGCCGGGGGTGCTTTCCAGGCCGATCTCTCCGCCCATCAGTTCTACAAAGCGTTCGCAGATCGCCAGACCCAGGCCGGTTCCGCCGTAACGGCGGGTGGTCGAGGCATCGGCCTGGGAAAACATGCCGAAGACCTGGTGGTGCTTTTCCTCAGGAATCCCGATGCCGGTGTCGGCGACCTCCATCCTGAGGCTTACGCCGTCGGCCGTCCGTTCGGTCAGGCGCCCGCGCACGGCGACGCCCCCTTCTTCAGTGAATTTCAGGGCATTGCCGATAAGGTTGACAAGGACCTGCCGCAGCCGGGCGGGGTCGCCCTCCAGCAAAGGCGGTATCTCGGGGTCCAGTTCCGCCTTTAACGACAGCCCCTTGCCTCTGGCCACCTCGGCGAAAAGCCCGGCGGTCTCCGAGACCAGGGCCGGGAGATCGAAAGTTGCCCTTTCCAACTCGACCTTGCCCGTCTCGATCTTAGAGAGGTCCAGGATGTCGTTGATCAGCTTCAGGAGGGCGTCGCCCGACTTTCGGACCGTCTCGGCGAAGTCGCGCTGCTCTTCGTTGAGCGGGCCGTCCAGCAGCACGCTGGTCATCCCGATGATCCCGTTTAGCGGGGTGCGGATCTCGTGGCTCATCGTGGCCAGAAACTCCGACTTCATTCGGGAGCTTTCTTCGGCCGCGTCCCGGGCCAGCCTCAGCTGTGCCTCGCTTGTCGCCAGCTTGCGCTCGGACCTCCGCCTTTCCTCGAGAAGGCCGCGCAGGGTCTCTTCGGTCCGGGCACGCTGCTCCACCTCTTCTTTTAGGCGAAGCGAACCCAGTCGCATCTGTGTTGTCGCCACGTGCAGGAGGGCCGCAAGTGCCCCGGCCAAGACCGCGAACATCAGCAGCTCGACCGGCGACAGAACCGGCCGGGCGCTGTTGATGCCCTGGCTCGCAACTGTCAGGCCGACGGCCATCACCCCGGCCAGGGCCCCGGCGACGGCCCCGCCCAGGAAAGTCTGGAACGCCAGGATCAAGAAGTACCCGAACAATGCGACCATCCGTGTTTCGGGGATCAGGGCCTGGAAGATGAACACGTTGAAAAGGTCCAGAGACATCCCGCCGACCCCGAGCCACTTAGAGTTGGTTTTTCTCGACAGGATCAGCAGGCCAAGGCCGAGAGGCAGGAACCCGAGGCCGAGGATGGCAACTGCGAGAAGCTGCTCCTGCCTGGTGGTGCCGGGAAGGAACCAGATCACCGCCATGGCAAAAGCCGAGATGATGACCCGCACGATATAGGTGGCCCTGGACAGCCTCTTGTAGGGCCCGCCTTCCAGGGCAGGCGGGAAGAAGGCATTCGACAATGCCGGTGCCAGCCGTCGTTTCAGAGCTTTGGCGCCCATCTTTGAACCCTGACCTCCTGTGAGGCTCTTACCCTTTTTCGGCATCGCCACGAGCTTGCTTGAGACGCCCGGCCTGCTCTGTCGGGACGCCTATCTGGCCCGTAAGCCGGCCTGACCTGGGTTTTCGGCCCTCAGTAGAAGCAGTTGCCTCTCGCTGGCGTTTTGTGTCTTTGATGCGGCTTCCCGGTATTGATCGCTCGCTTCTTCCAGGCGGCCCAGCCTGGCGAGAAGGTCCGCCCTGACGCCGGGCAGAAGGTGGTAGTCCTTCAGGGCCGGTTCGGCTCTGAGCCCGTCTGCCAGATCCAGCCCGGCCTGTGGTCCTGCGGCCATCCCGACCGCAACCGCGCGGTTTAGCTCGACCACCGGAGAGGGCACAACCGCCGCCAGCCTTTCGTACAGGCGGGCTATCTCGTTCCAGTCCGTCTCGCCGGCGCTCCGGGCCCGGGCGTGGCAGGCGGCGATCGCGGCCTGCAAAGCGTAAGGGCCGTCCTCGCCGCCCAGTCCCCGGACCCTGTCGAGAGCGGCGAGGCCCCGGCCGATCAGAACGTAGTCCCAGCGCCCGCGATCCTGGTCGGCCAGCAGCACAGGGTCTCCCGAGGGCCCGACCCTTGCGCGCAGCCGGGATGCCTGGATCTCCAGGAGGGCCATCAGGCCCAAGACCTCCGGCTCGTGGGGGGCGAGCCCGGCAAGGATCCTGCTCAATCTCAGGGCGTCCTCGCATAGCTCCCGGCGGACCCAGCGGTCGCCGGAGGTGGCGGAGTAGCCCTCGTTGAAGATCAGGTACACGACTGAAAGGACCGCCGTCAGGCGGGGAGCCAGTTCGGCGCCGGTGGGAACCTCGAAAGGCACGCCGGCTTCGGCGAGAGTTTTCTTGGCCCGCAGGATGCGCCGGCTCACCGTCGCTGCCGGGACCAGGAAGGCCCGGGCTATCTCCTCGGTGCTCAAGCCTGCGATGAGGCGGAGAGTCAGGGCAATCTGCGACACCGTGGAGAGGCCCGGATGACATGCGGTAAAGATCAGCCT
>JBOGWH010000287.1:0-9177 GCA_050692975.1 Actinomycetota bacterium
TTATCGGGGGACAACGGTGCCCGTTATCGGCGGCGCTTCGATGGCGATGGCGCTCGTGGTGGCCCATCTATCCGCATATGCCCTCGGGACCGAAGCGGCCCGGACCGAGGTCGGACTGGGGATCTCCATCCTTGCCCTCGGGTTCTTTTTCCTCGGCCTGGTCGACGACTTCACGGTGCATGCCGGGCCCAAGGGCTTCAGGGGCCATCTTCTTGCCCTCACCAAAGGCCGGGTCACGACCGGCCTGATGAAAGCCGCCGGCGGCTTCTCTTTATCCTTCGCGGTGGCGTGGTACTGGCGGGGGCAGCCCGCAGTTGCCCTGCTGGATGCTGTGGTCATTGCACTGGCGGCGAATCTGATCAACCTGCTGGACCTGCGGCCGGGGAGAGCGGTGAAGGCTTATCTGGCCGGATGGACGGCAGTCGCCGCCGCCGGCTGGGGAGCGCCTTTTGTGACTATCTCGGCAGCCGTGACCGGCGCTGCCGCCGGGTGGCTTCCTTCGGACCTGTGGGAGCGGGGCGTCCTGGGAGACAGCGGCTCCAATCTTCTCGGAGCCGTGCTCGGCGCTGCAGCGGTCCTTGCCCTGGACATCGGGGGCCGGTCGGTGGTTGCCCTCGGCCTTGTGGTTTTGACGCTGCTATCGGAGAGGTTCTCATTTACCGCAGCCATAGATGCGGCCCCGCCGCTGCGATGGCTGGACCGGCTCGGCCGGCAGCCGGACCCCCAATAACCTGAAAGTTTCCCGCCTTAACGGGCAAAATGCGGTGCCCGGCGTTTCCGTCTGATACGCTGCGATTCCGTGGCCAAATATATTTTTGTGACCGGCGGGGTAGCTTCCAGCCTCGGGAAGGGCCTTACCGCAGCGTCTCTGGGCCGCCTGCTGAAGTCCAGGGGTCTGCGGGTCACGATGCAAAAGCTCGACCCTTACATCAACGTCGATCCGGGGACCATGAGCCCATTCCAGCACGGCGAGGTCTTCGTTACCGACGACGGGGCGGAAACCGACCTTGATCTCGGGCACTACGAACGCTTTATCGACGAGAACCTGCACCGTGAGTCCAATGTCACCACCGGAGCCATCTACCAGTCGGTCATAGCCAAAGAACGCCGCGGAGATTATCTCGGCGATACCGTCCAGGTGATCCCCCACATAACCAACGAGATCAAAAGCCGGATCCTTCTCGTCGGCCAGGCGACGAAAGCCGACATCGTGATCACCGAGGTGGGCGGCACGGTGGGCGACATCGAAAGCCTTCCTTTCCTCGAAGCGATCCGCCAGCTGCGGCTTGAGGTGGGCAGGGAAAATGTTTGCTACGTGCATGTAACTCTGGCTCCGTACATCGGACCCTCTGGGGAGCTCAAGACCAAGCCGACCCAGCATTCGGTCCGTGAGCTCCGGAGCATCGGCATCCAGCCCGATGCGGTTGTCCTGCGGTCCGATCGGAAGATTTCCGTCAACCTCAAGAAGAAGATCTCCCTTCTATGCGACGTAGAAGTAGACGGGATCATCTCGGCGGTGGATACCCACAACATTTACGAGATTCCCCTCGTGCTCCGATCCGAGGGCCTTGACGAGTACGTTCTCAGGCACCTGCAGCTGGAAGCCAGGCAGCCGGACCTGACGGACTGGCAGGCGCTCGTGGATCGCATCGACAACCCCCGCTCGTCGGTGCGCATAGGCCTGGTCGGAAAGTATGCGGACCTACCGGACGCCTACCTGTCCGTGACCGAAGCCCTGAAAGCGGCCGGCTACGCCAACAGGGCCGCCGTCGAGATGATCTGGTTCGGCTCCGACGAGGGGGCGGACGGCAGCGATCTCCTGGCCGGCTCGCGCAGCGGCATAGTCCCCGAGCACCTGTCCTCCGGCGCCGCGGAAGAGGTGCTGGCCCAACTCGACGGAATCTGTGTGCCGGGGGGCTTTGGCCCCAGGGCAATCGAGGGCAAGATAAAAGCCATCCGGATCGCCAGGGAGGCGGGGGTCCCCTTCATCGGCTTGTGCCTCGGGCTGCAGTGCGCCGTAATCGAATTCGCCCGGAACGTTGCCGGGCTGGAGGGCGCAAACTCGACCGAGTTCGATCAGCTGACCGCCCATCCCGTGATCGATATCCTGGCCGAGCAGGAGGGGATCGATCAAAAAGGCGGAACGATGCGGCTCGGGCTGCAGCCCGCGCGGCTGGCCCCCGGATCGGTAGCGGCGCGCGCCTACGGTGAGGAAGTCATCTTCGAGCGCCACCGCCATCGCTTTGAGGTGAACCCCGCCTATCACGACGCTTTGAAGAGCAATGGGCTTTCCTTAAGCGGGATGTCCCCCGATGGGCGGCTGGTCGAGATCATCGAGCTTGCCGATCACCCCTTCTTCATGGCCAGCCAGTTTCATCCGGAGTTCAAGTCACGTCCCACCACCGCCCACCCGATGTTCCGTGAGTTCATAGCGGCGGCGGTCGACCGTGCGAAGGAAATGGCCGGATCCGAGCGGGACCCCACCGCAGCTAGATAGTATTTCCCCAACACCGGCGCGCTTTAGCGCCCGGACCGTTTATCGATCACAGGCCGGAGGACCAATTTGGCTCCCGAAAATGAAGGTGTGGCGGCTCCAAAACAGCGCCTCGAAAAAGAAGTGATCGATATCCAGGCAGAGTTGGCCGACCTGGGTTTTCCTACCGACGGCGCCATCGAGATGAACTTCGACGAGGGGTTTGCCGACGCCGCCCAGACCACTTCCGAACGGGCCAAGGCACTGTCTTTGGCCGAGGGCCTGCGCGAGCGCCTGTCCGAGGTGCGGGCGGCGCTGGCCAGAATCGAGCAGGGCAGCTTCGGCGTGTGCCAGTCCTGCGGAAACCCGATCGCTCCCGAGCGCCTCGAGGCGATCCCCACCGCCAGACTCTGCATTTCCTGCAAGCAGAAAGCGGGCCACCACTAGAACCGGGTCCCGGGCCACTTTTTCGCGAGAAATGGTTGCTTTGTCCTGCCCCTTCTATTACCATTGCCCACCCAGGGTAATTTGTAGACAAGGCACTTTATGGACTCACCGAGAATTCCAACACCCTTTGACGCCGGCTTCATCGACCTGTTCCCACCAGATGAGGTAGCAGCCGAGGCGCCCGGAGATGTCGCCGCGGCCGAGGAGGATCAGCCACCGGCCGGTCCGGATCCCCAGAACGAACCAGCCCCGCAGGCGGGTGCACCCGCCCGTGAGGATCTCTTGGAGCAGAAGCCGGTGCCAGAAGACCCGGTGGAGTCCGGGCTAGCCCAGGCAGTACCTTCACCGGTCCCTGAGCCCGAGGCGGCCCCGCCCGAGCCTGTGGGCCCAGTGCACGCCCCCTCTTTTCCACAGGGCCGCATCATCGCCGTGGTCAACCAGAAGGGTGGAGTCGGCAAGACCACAACCACCATCAATCTCGGTGCCGCCCTTGCTCTGGAGGGAGCCAGAGTCCTTCTTGTGGATTTTGACCCTCAGGGGGCGCTCTCGGTAGGCCTGGGGCTGAACCCGCTGGCGCTGGAGACCACCGTGTACAACCTGTTGCTCGACCGCAATAGCTCCCTGCCCGACGTGCTCCAGCCGTCGAAGGTCGAGGGCCTGGACCTGCTCCCGTCAAATATCGATTTGTCGGCAGCGGAGATCATGCTCGTCACCGAGGTGGCCAGGGAGCAGCTGCTGAAGCGGGCGCTGGAAGAGGCGAGGGGTCGGTACAACTACATCCTCATCGACTGCCCCCCGTCCCTGGGGCTGCTTACCGTCAATGCCCTAACGGCCGCACACGGGGTGATTGTGCCGCTGGAGTGCGAGTATTTCGCTCTGCGAGGCATGGCTCTGCTGATGGATACGATCAAGAAAGTTCAGGAGCGGCTTAACCCTCAACTGGAGCTTCAGGGAATCGTGGCCACCATCGTAGATCCTCGGACTCTACACGGCCGGGAAGTAATGAGCCGGGTGGCGGATGCCTTCGGGGACTCCCTTTTCAAGACAGTCATACACAAAACAATCCGGTTCGCTGAGGCCCCGGTCGTGGGGGAGCCGATCATGACCTATGCCCCCAAGTCCAACGGGGCCCAGGAGTACCGGGATCTAGCCAGAGAGGTGATAGCCAAATAATGAGCCGGAGAGCCAGCCTTCCCGGAGCGGACGAGCTTTTCCGCCCAACCGCCGGAGCCGTAACGACCGAGCCCGTCGTTGAGAAATCCGAGCCTGCGTCCGTCGCGAAACCTGCGCCTACGCCGGCCGAGCAGTCCGGGCCGCCGGCTGGGACGGATCCCAAGACGCCCAAGCACGAAGAGAAGATCACATTTTACTGCCGCCTGGAGGACGTGACCCGGCTTGAGAAAGCTCGCCTGACGCTGCGCAGCGATCACCGCCTTTCGTCCGATCGCGGCCGGATCGTCAGAGCGGCCCTGGCGGAGATCCTGGAGGACTTCGAGGCACGGGGCAGCAACTCATCCCTGGTGCGCCGTCTGCAGGCCGGCAAATAACGTCAACTAAAGCGCCACAACTCTCTACCCGACTCCACTTGTCGATAAGACGATGAGTACTTCAATAGATTTGGATGCTGAATGCGGAGCCTACAAGTCGATAGGTAGCTTTGTTTTGCCCATCCCGGACTGTCGTACAGCAGGTTTGTAAACCAAGCGACAACATCATTTATCGTTATGTCGATGCTGGCCGGTGGCCTGTGGGCTGACAGGCGACAAGTAGATGTGTTGCCAAGTCAGCAAGTAGCTGCGCCCACTAGCATTCCAAGCCTCAAGTCTTACCTGATACTTGCGACTACCACAAATCGCCTAGCCTACTTGTCAATAAGCCGACTAATCACAGGTTCCTTAGCGCCTTTAAGAATACGACGCCATGGCGCTATGTCGCTGAGTATATAGGTGATCTTGTCGATAAGATCACTTACGGCCGGGAAGATCCCCTAGAGGCTGAGCACGCGGAGGATAACGATCCCAAGGCGGGAAACGACGGGTTCGACGAACGGCCGGAACAGAAAGAAACCTACGACCAAAAGGAGCAGGAAGGCCCAGCGTTCGATGAACTCGAGAGCCCCGCGCCGGGCTGCCGGAAGGATCTCGGCGAGAATGGGGAAGCCGTCCAGAGGCGGGATCGGAAGCAGATTGAACAGAGCGTAAAGCAGGTTGAGATAAAAGGCCATGGTCAGAAATCGGCCGCCGGTCCCGAAGGTTTCCGGTCTGAAGATGGCCATCGCGGTAGCGGAGATGAGGGCCAACAGGACATTGGCCGTAGGGCCGGCAAGGGCTACGGCAAGCGGGCCGGCCCGGCCCCTTCCCAACTTCGGCCTACTGACCGGGACCGGCTTCCCCCAACCGAACCCGAGCAGAAGGATTGCGAAACTGCCAAAAACATCCAGATGGGGCCGCGGGTTCAGGGTGAGGCGGCCCGCAAGCCGGGCCGTAGGATCTCCGAAAGAGGTGGCCACCAGGGCGTGGGCGAACTCATGGAGGGTCACCGACGCAAGAAGGATCACCCCGGCCATGAAAAAACCAAGCAGGTCCGGCCGGGGAGCCATAAGAAATTCGATCACCGGGCCGTCATAGTACTGTACGGCCGATGAGCAGAGTCTTCTCGGGGGTGCAGCCAACCGCCGATGCCCCCCATCTCGGCAACTACATAGGGGCGTTCCGCCACTGGATCGATCTCGCCCGGACCCACGAAAGTTTCTACTGCGTCGTCGACCTGCACACACTCACCGTCGCCTGGGACCCCGCGACTCTGGCCAGGCGTACCCGGCAGACCGCTGCAAGCCTGATCGCGAGCGGGATCGACCCGGAAAAGTCGACCCTGTTCGTGCAGTCCGAGGTCCTGCAGCACGCCGAGCTTGCCTGGATCCTGATCTGTCTGGCCAAAATAGGCGAGCTGGGCCGGATGACCCAGTTCAAGGACAAAAGCCGCAATCAGGATCCGGGGGCCGTGGGGGTAGGTCTTTTCGCCTACCCGGCGCTGATGGCGGCCGACGTTCTGGCCTACCGGGCCGAATTGGTGCCCATCGGAGACGATCAAAAACAGCACCTTGAGCTCATGCGGGACATCGCCGAGCGGTTCAACCATCGCTTCGGGGAAATATTTCCCGTCCCCAAGCCCGTCATCGCTCGCCGCGGGGCGCGAATCATGGCCCTGGACGATCCGACTGCGAAAATGGCCAAAAGCTCCGAGAGGCCCAACAACGTTATCTGGATGACCGACTCGCCCGACGACGTCAAAAAGAAAATCTCCCGCGCCGTCACGGATTCTGGACGGGAGGTCGTCTACTCGCCCGAAAAGCCCGCCATCTCGAACCTTTTGGAGATCTACTCAGCGGTGTCGGGGCGGGAGATCGATGAGCTGGTCGCCGGATTCGAAGGAAAGGGCTACGCCGATCTCAAGCAAGGGCTCACGGACGCTCTGGTCGATTTCCTGAGTCCCTTCCAGACAAGGTACCGGGAACTGCTGGCCGACCCCGCTCAGCTGGACGGCCTACTGGACGGGGGCGCCGAAGCCGCCCGCGAGGAGGCGGAGAAGACAATGCAGATAGTGCGCGAGGCAGCCGGGTTCCGCAGCCGGGAAGCCGGAGGGTAATCTGTCTATAAATAGATAGATGCGCCACTTTTCCGGCGGCGTTGATTACGATCAACCACCATGAGCTATTCCGTCACCCTCGACGCCTTCCAGGGGCCTCTGGATCTCTTGCTGGAACTGATCTCCAGGGACCGGCTGGATGCGGCCGAGATTTCAATTTCAACGATCACCGATGAATACCTGACGGCGGTGGCGCAGCTGGAGGAGCCGGATCTCAACGTGGCGTCCAGTTTCCTGATCCTGGCGGCGACCCTTATGGAGCTGAAATCGCTCAAGCTGTTGCCCAAGAAGCCGGCGGATCCCGAGTTGCTGGCGCTACTGGAAGAAAAAGATCATCTGATCCACCGGTTGATCGAGTACTCAAGCTTCAAAGCTGCGGCGGAGGTGCTCCGGAGCCTGATGGTGCAGAACCGGGATTTTTTTTATCGCAAGGTTTCTTTTCCCAAAGAATTGAGGACCCCGGGCCCGGAATTGCTGGACGGGCTGGCGCCCTCCAGGCTGGCAGAGGTCGCCGCCCGGGCCCTGCAACCGAAGCCGAAGCCCACCCTGGACACCTCTCACATAACCCCCGCCGTCATCACCGTCGGCGAGATGGTGCTGCAGTTATCGGAGAGAATTGCGGGTGCCGGCCGCGAAACCTTCCGGAAGCTGTGTGCCGAAGCCCGCAGCCGGCTGGAAGTGGTCGTCGGCTTCCTCGCTCTGCTCGAGATGTTCAAAGAACAGTGGATCGAGCTCGATCAGGAAAGCCCGTTTGAAGACATAGTCGTCACCTGGAGGCGTTAGACATGAGAGAACCGGAGAGCGCAAAGATCCTCGAGGCCATTCTTTTCCTTGCCGACGAACCCGTTTCCACCGCCGACCTCGCGGTGTTGCTCGAGAAGCCGTCGGCCTACGTAAAAGAGGTGCTGGAAGATCTTGCGGGCGGATATCAAAGCCACAACCGCGGCATCGTGCTGCGGGAGGTTGCCGGAGGATGGCGGCTGGCGACGGCACCCGACACCGCCGCGTACCTGGAGAGGTTCGTTCGCGAGCAGACCCCTACGAAGCTCGGCCGGGCCTCTCTGGAGACTTTGGCGATCATCGCCTACCGTCAGCCGGTTTCCAGGGCTCAGATCTCCGACATCAGGGGGGTCAACTCCGACAGCGCGATGAGGACGCTGCTGCTTGCCGGGGTCGTTGAGGAAGTTGGGCGGGAAGACGGCCCCGGCCGGGCGATTCTCTACGGGACCGGAAGAACGTTGCTGGAGAAGATGGGCTTGAATTCTCTCGCGGAACTCCCGCCTCTGAGTGGCCTGATGCCGGCCGCCGAAGACGTCGAGCGCATGGAATCGGGGCTGAGCACCGGTCTGTAAACCGGTGAAGGGCCCCCGTTGACCGAATCAATCAATCCCGAAGGCGAAAAGCTGCAAAAGGTACTCGCCGCCGCGGGGGTTGCATCCCGGCGGGCGGCGGAACAGATGATCAGCGCCGGACGCGTTGCCGTAAACGGTAAGCCCGCGGGGCTCGGCCGGCGGGTGAACCCGGCTACCGATGAGGTGACTCTGGACGGCCGGCGCATCCAGGTCGACCCGCAGCGCCGTTACCTTGCGGTCAACAAGCCCGAGGGTGTGATATCCACCGCACATGATCCGCAGGGCAGGCGCACCGTCGTCGATATGGTGGGGGAGGAAGAGCGGCTTTTCCCGGTCGGCAGACTGGACGCGGCTTCCGAGGGACTGATGCTTCTGACCAACGACGGAGAGCTGACGGCTCGACTTACTCACCCTTCTTTCGGGGTCATAAAGACCTACGTCGTCGAGGTTGGCGGCATCTTGAGGGCGAAGGACCTATCCAGGCTCCGGGCCGGTATCGACATCGAGGGCCGGGCGGTGAAGGTGGACGCCGTGAAAGTGCTCGGCCGGCAAGGCGCCCGCGGAGGGCGGACCGTACTGGAAATCTCGATCCATGAAGGGCGAAAGCACATCGTGCGGCGCCTGCTCGACGCGGCAGGATTCCCGGTGGACAGACTGGTGCGTACCGCGCTCGGCTCCGTCAGGCTTGGCCGTCTGAAGCCCGGTCAGTATCGCAACCTGACGCCCGACGAGGTTGCAGCGCTGTATCGTGAAGTAGGACTGTAGGAGTCGCGGAAAGGAATGCCGTTGCGTCTCAGGGGACTCAGGGGAGCTACCACGGTGGCCGTCGATGAAAAAGATGAGATCGTCCTTGCGACCGCCGAGCTTCTGGAGGAGATGCTGAGCCGCAACGAATTGTCCGGAGAGGACCTTGTAACCATCATCTTTACGGCTACGCCCGACATAACTGCCGAGTTTCCGGCTGCGGCCGCGCGCAAGATGGGGATCTCGGATGTGCCGCTGCTGTGCGCCGCCGAGCTCGACATCCAGGGTGCGATCCCGCGGGTTATCAGGGTACTGATGCACGTCTATACCGACCGGGAGCCTTCCTCGCTTCGCCACGTGTACCTGCGCGAAGCGAAGCCGCTGCGCACCGACCTCCCGCAGTAGCGTTGGCCGAGGAGTCCGCCGGGCGCATCGACGCTCTGGCAATAATCGGCACCGGCCTGATGGGCGGATCGCTGGGCCTGGCCGCCCTTGAGGCCAAGATGGCTTCGAGGG
>JBOGWH010000288.1:0-1319 GCA_050692975.1 Actinomycetota bacterium
TTGGATAACCGGATCTACCGGGCGGGCAAAGACATCGCCGGCGGCGAGCGCGAGGCCGCCGAACTTCAATCAGAGATTCGCTCCGCCGAGGCTAAAACCGGTGAGCTTGAGGAAAAGATCCGCCAGACCACGAAGACCCTGAATGCTCGTGCGGCCAGCATCTACAAACATGGGCCGTCTTCCATTCTTGCCCCGCTGTTTACCGCCCGCTCCTGGTCGGAGCTGATGCGCCAGCCGGTGATCTGGCGCAACCTGGCGTTGATGGACGGCAAGATCGTGCTGGAATCGACGCGGCTCAAGGAAGAGCTCGCGGCCAGAAGATCCGAGCTTGCCAGATCTTCGGAAAACATCAAGGAAAGAAACGCGCAGCTCGACGATGCCCGCGACAGACTGACCGCGGTGCGCCGGGAGCGTCAGGGCTCCCTTGGGAAACTGCGGGCGGCAATCCAGGAGGCAATGGCCGCGGAGAAAGCGGTGATGGCGGCACGGGCTGCGGCGGTGAAGAAGGCGCCCGCGGTCTGCGTGCCCGGCTCGCCGGACCGGGACCGAAAGCTGCAAACTCTATTGGATTGGTACGCGCCCGCCACCGGGCCCGCGGGTTTCTTGCCGCCCAAACTCAGCGCGACCGGCGTGGTGACCAATGGATCCGCCTCCTGGTACGGGCCGGGCTTCGACGGATGCAGAAGTTCCAGCGGCGCCACCTTCCGCGCTTCGCAGATGACGGCCGCCAGCCTGAGCCTTCCGCTGGGAACGCTGCTGAAGGCCACCAGCGGGGGCAGATCGGCCGTCGTCGTCATCACCGACCGCGGTCCCTACGTCGCCGGGCGCGATCTCGATCTCTCCAAGGCGGCGGCCCAGGCCATCGGCATCGGCGGGGTGGGGCCCGTCTCGATGGAGATCCTCCTTCCCGCCGAGCCCGCCCCCGCCTTCCCCTGAGAAGCCCCCCGGAGGACACGACGACCCCGGCGGGGCCTAGCCTTTGCTGGCCGCGATCATCCGGTCGAGGATTTCGCCCAGAGTGGTCTTCGGTTCGAAGCCGATGAGCTTGCGGGCCCGGGAGATGTCGGGGATCCGCCGGGGCATGTCCTCGAAGCCGGCCTCATACACTTCCTCATAGGGCACCAGGCGCACGTTGGAGGCGGAACCGGTCTTATCCACGATGGTCTTAGCGAGATCGATTATTGAGATCTCGTCGGTGGACCCAAGATTGACGGCCAGGCCCTCGGCTTCCCTGCATTCCATCAGGTCCATAAGTGCAGGGACGATGTCGCCCACGTAGCCGAAACAGCGCGACTGCGTGCCGTCGCCGTGCACCAGAA
>JBOGWH010000289.1:0-2139 GCA_050692975.1 Actinomycetota bacterium
CTACCCGGCGGCGCATCAGCAAGGTGGAAGATGTTCCGGAACCTCCAATCGACGCGTCCCGGGAGGCCGCCGAAAAACGCAAACAGGCTGAAGCCCGCCATTTCGAGGAGTCTCCCTCCGCCCGGCCCAAGCCCGAACGGCCCCCATCCAAAAGGAAGGCAGCGCGAACGGCTGGGGCGATGCGCCGGGCCCCCACCGCAACCCTGAGCGGGCCCGCGCCCATCACGGTCTCCATTGAGCGGGGCGCCGGGTCCGCCACCCGCCCCAGGCCCGGCCCGGCGGCCGGGACCACCGACTCAGAGATCGACGACCTGATCCGCACCCTTATGGAGCCGTCGGCTGTGGGCCTGGCAAACGGTTCCTCGGCAACGGCCACCGCACACCCGCAGCCGCAAAGCTCTTATCCCCCGGTCCCGTCATCCTTGCACCCCCAGCCTCCGGTTCACCCTTCACCCGCTCCACCGGCCTCTGCCCGGCCTTCAACCGCTCGACCCGCCTCCGCCCAGCCCCGAAGCAACGGCAACGGCGGGGTTCCCGTTGTCGCCTTCTCAAAGACCTACGCCCGCAGTGACGGGAAGGTCACCTATGTCGTCGTCGACGACGACGGAAGGCCCCAGCCCGTTCAGTAGCGCCTCTCAGGCGTCGAGCAGCCCGGCGAGCTGGCGGAAGCCCCAGCCGGTTCAGCAGCCACTGTTTCATGCGTCCAGCAGCCCGGCGAGCTGGCGGGCGTTGGTGACCGCATAGTCCCGGTAGCAGTTGTTCATGAGGACGTGGACCTCCTTGGCTTTGCTAGATAGGTCCTTCAGCTTCGGCACCCAGCCGCCGAGCTCTTCGCTCGAGTAGTCGTAGGCGAACCGGGGAGTCGCAGTCGCGTGGGGCTTGTCCCAGTTCTCCTTGTTGCGGCCGTGGAAGCGAACATACGAAAGGTCCGGCGCCGTGACCTCGGCGATCGCAGGCATGCTGGACGGAAACCCCTGGGGCATATCAACGCAGGTGAGAGGGATCCTGTTGGAGCGCAGGAAGTCCAGCGTGCGCTCAAGGTTCTTATCGTTCATCCAGGCCGAGTTTCGAAACTCGACTGCGATCCGGTAGTCGGCCAGACGGTCCTGGCACTCGACGATGTAATTGCGGCTTTCGGAGCCGGGGATAAACCACTCCGGAAATTGGAAATGGACGACGCCCAGCTTTCCGGCCGAGTGCAGCGGGAGCAATGCGTCGGCGAAGCGCTTCCAGACCTCGTCCATTGTCTTGTCGGTCAGGTGGCTTGAGTACAGGTATTTCTTGCCGAGATGCTCGGGAGGAAGTTGCTCGGCCAGGTCCTTGTAGAGGGATTTGGGGCGGGTCGGATGCTTGGTGAGCAGCGAGTAGGCTTTGACGTGAAAGGTGAAGTGGTCGGGGGTGCGGTTGGACCACAGCACCACGTTTCTTTCCGTGGGCGGGAAATAGTAGGTGCTGTCTACCTCAACAATCGGGAACTGCGTAGCGTAGTACTTGAGCCTGGCCTCGGCGCTGGAGGCCCCCTTCGGATAGAACGTCCCCGCTTCGATCAAAGTCTTGTCGGTCCACGACGCCGTCCCGACGAGAATCCTCCCCATCGCCCGATCCTAAACGCCCGGCGCTAGCGTTGCGATTTGCTCCAACAAAGAATTCGATTGCAACGCACGGCGCTAGCGCACGAAAGCGGCGATCTGCTCCAAAACGAACTCGATGTCTTCGGCGGATACGTCCTTGTGGGTCACCATCCGGACCGTACCCCGCTGGTAGGCGAGGCACTTCACTCCCCGTTGCCCGAGCGCCTCGATGAATCCGGCGGGCTCGAAACCGAGATATTCGGTGCGCACCAGCACCATGTTCGTATGAACGTTCTCGGGCACCGTCGCTTTCTCGCGTAGCTCAAGAATTCCCTCGGCAAGCCGCCGGGCGTTGGCATGGTCGTCGGCCAGCCGGTCGATCATCGTAGCCAGCGCGACGAGGCACGCCGCGGTCAAGATTCCGGTCTGACGCATGCCGCCGCCGTGCATCTTGCGGAAACGGTGAGCCCGCTCCACGAATTCGGCGGAACCCACAACGATCGACCCGACGGGACAGCCCAGTCCCTTGGAGAAGCAGAAGGTGAGGCCGTCGGCCAGGGCGCAGTAC
>JBOGWH010000290.1:0-2136 GCA_050692975.1 Actinomycetota bacterium
CTTCGGCGCAACAGGGGGGACGGTCTTCGACGGCGGCCCGGCAGCCTGCTTTTCCGGGGGCCGGGAAAGCCTGACTGGAGGCGGGGGCTCAAGGGGAGCGTGCAGCCTCGCCACCGCGTCCGCAAGTCGCCTCTTAATATCGTCCAGCTGGGCCGCCAGTGATGCCCTCGTCTGCTTGAGGCGCTTGATGTCGTCTTCAATCTCGGTGCGGCCGTGCGAGGCGTCCTTGACGATCTGCTGCGCCTTGCGCCGGGCCTCGGTGATCATCTGGGTCACCTCATGCCGGCCCGCCTCCCTGATCTCGTTGGCCGCCGCCTCGGCCGCCAGCAGCACCCTGGCCGTCTCCTCGCCGACCTGCCGGTAGGCCTCGGCCTTGCCGCTCGATTGGGCCGGCTCCTCGGGCTCGGAGACCTTCGCCCGCTCGGCCTTCAGAGCGCTCAGGTCGGAGATCGCCTTGTCGGCGGCCTGTTTGGCCTTGGAAACCTCCTTGCCCATCGCGCGGACCTCCTGGGCGACCTCGCGAAGGTAAAGGTCCACCTCTCCACGGTCGTATCCGCGGAAGGCCGCTGCAAATTCCCTTCTTTCGATGTCCTCGGCGTCCATAAGCGAATTCTCGCAGCCTGGGCCCCGGTTTTCCCGGCAGGCCGCCTAATTCAACTCGGGCGCAGGCGGAATAGCCTGTCCTCAGGATCGCCGGACGGCTGGGATGTGGTCGCCACGACGGTCTTCACCGGCAATCGACACAACCCGGGGGGCTAGATGAGGCCGGGCAGCGTCTTACCCGGATCCACCACGCCCAGCAGGTCATCCAGGATCGTCTTCAGCGCCGGCGGCACCGTTTCGGTCAGGCCCGGCAGGAGAGGAGACCTTGACGCCGACGGCGTTCCTGCAGGAGCGGGAGCCGGCGCTGCGGGAGCCGGCACAGGTGCCGGCCTCGGCGTCCGCGTTGCAGGACGTGGGCCGGCCACCGGTGGCCGCAGCAGGCCGGGCCCCGGGCCGATGACGCTGATCCCGGAACGCTCGACCGCCCGGGTTAGTGCTGCAAAGAGACGGTCGGGGCTCACGTTGAACTCCGATGCGATCAGCCCCCAGGTGGCTCCTCTCCGGGAAAGATCGAATATCCGGGCAAACCGGTCACCGAGGTTCTCCGTGGACACCTTCAGCGACTCGACGGCCGTGAGCAGACCGATTAGAAGATCCGGCCGGCGCCCGCCCAGATAGGGCGCCAGAAAATCGACCTGCGAACCGGCATCGGTAAGGCGGGCAAAGAAATCCAAGCCGCTGCCCTCGCCGAGCTGTGCCTCAAGGCCTCTGGAGAAGTTGGCCAGCCTGTCGTCGAGGTCGATGGCCTGCGCCAGCAGGGTGCGATCCCAGGCATCCTCACGGGAGAACTCCAGAGGTTCCGCAGCCCTGGGAACGACGTCGCCGGCCACCACAATCTGGCGAAACGCGGGGACACTGATGAAATCGCCGGGCGCACCCGCCCGGACCTGGCCCCGGTAAACGCCGACCCGAGCGGCCAATTCCCTATCTACCCGGAAAACCGCCGAGCGGGCCGTAGCATCAACAGTCCCGGCGTCTATGTACATCGGGGTGCGCGTCTCGACAAGCACCCTGCCCGTCATCAGCCGGAACCGGCTGGGTCCCAGGACCTGAAGGCGGGCGCCCGACAGGCCGAGCTTCAGTGAACCTCCGGAGCTCAGAGCCGCCAGTCCCTTTTCCGACAGCCTGATCTCGTCTCCGGTGGTGATCTGATACTGCCGGGAAGCCGGCTCGACCTCACCGGCGCGCGTGACCCGCGCAGAGCCCGCCGTCACGCTGAGGTTCAGGCCGTCGCTCTCGGGCTTGTCGGCCCCCTGCCCGGAGCAAGCCGCTGCGAAAAGCGTCGAGACCAGGGCAAGAAGAACCAGACGAGATCGCGCCCCGCCGGTACGGATGCGCCCGCCGGGCTTGAATCCACCTGGAAAACTCCCTGCCTGGTCGCGGCCCCTGAGTCGGAATCCCCCTGGAAAACTCACAGCCTCCTCCCCATCTGCCGTTCGTTCGTACCATTGCTTGCTCTGGTAATCGCTCCGGCGCCTTAGCACGTTACTCTCCATTGGACGATTTCTCGGCCGGAAGCACCAGTGTGAACTT
>JBOGWH010000291.1:0-9752 GCA_050692975.1 Actinomycetota bacterium
GTGCAAGCGACTCCCCGAGGGCTCTCCCCTCCTGATGAGGTACTCGATCTAAAGGCCCGACCCGGCGACGAGCGGGTTCAACTCAGCTGGGCCCCTCCGCGACACGATGGGGGCGCTCCAATTACCAAATATGTCGTTCGCCGGGGCAACTCGACCTCTCCAAAGGAATCTGAGTTGATCGCGACGACGGGTGCCGATCAACATAGTCATACCGACAGGGGAGTAGTCAACGGGAAAACGTATTTCTATTGGGTCTCCGCGGCAAACGCACTTGGAGAGGGCGTCCGCTCATCCCCGGTTTCGGCGATACCTTCCCGACCGATTATTGCAAGCCCTTCCGGCCTGGAGGCTGAGCCGGGGAACGCCACAATCGCCCTGTCTTGGACCCCTCCGCCGCGAGCGGACGAACTTGCGCTAAGCGGGTACCGGCTGATGCGAGGAACGTCTCTCGACGACCTCTCGCCGCTCGTGAATTTGGGCAACACGACGGAATATGTGGATGACGCTGTCAGCAACGGAGTTGCCTATTTCTACACCGTTGCCGCGTTCAATTCGGCCGGGCAAGGACCCCCTTCCGGTGAGGCCAAGGCGACTCCCGCGGCCACTCTTCCCCGCGTCGGGCGGGCCCAAGCGTGGGGGGCAAACGACTGGGGTCAGCTTGCCGACGGGTCTGACGACGATCAGCCGTCGCCGATGAGAATGGGCCCGGTGGGTCTCGCCGTCTTTCAGGCAACGGCGGGAAAATCGTTCAGCCTCCTACTGACTGCTTCGGGGCAAGTTCTCCAGTCGAATAATCAGTCCGCTCTGGAACCGGTGTACTTCCCCCAACTCCACGATGGCGAAAGGGTCGCGGCGCTGGCCGCCGGCGGGACCCACAGCCTGGCTCTGACCAGCGGCGGCAGGGTCTTTGCCTGGGGGCAGAACTTAACCGGGCAGCTCGGTGACGGAACACCGGTGGGGACGGAATCGCCAATTCCTGTGTGTGCACCAGGCCAAAAAGCCCCCTGTTCGGAATTTCTTGAAAGCGTTGCTGCAATCGCCGCCGGAAACGGGCACAGCCTTGCTCTAACCAGTGCAGGCAAGATTCTAGCCTGGGGCAGCAACGCCGACGGGCAGAGCGGACCGCTCGGCAGCGCCCCATCTGCCCGAGCGGGCCCCGTCTGCGCCAATACAGGAACCCTTCCGCTGGTGAGCGTCAGCCCATTACCCCTGGCCGGCTGCGTCCCGGGAGTTTACGCAGGACCAGGCGGCTTTCGCGAGTCCGGAGGAAACCTTGTTTTCGATCTCGGCGGTGCATCTATCGGCCCGCTCCCAACTGCTCAATTCACCGCCATTCCGGTTGAAGTGCCCCTGCCCGCCCGGGCGACGGGGATGGCGGCCGGAGCGGACCACAGCCTGGCCATTACCTCGGACGGGAAGGTGTTCGGATGGGGCTCGAACCAGTACGGGCAGCTCGGCTCCGGGCTCGACGGCCTTTCGGCTCCACTGGCGGTCCCGGGAGTTGGTGTTGTTCCCTTGCCCGGCCAATGCGTGCCCGGATCTGCGTTGTGCGGCGGTGAGGTGTACTGCGCAGACCGACTCTGCCTAAGCTCCTTATTTGTCCCGGCGGTTAGTCGCACGCTGGAAGTGAGCCGCGATTTTTGCCTTCCCGGAATTCTGACTGAAATATGTGCCGGAAGGCCGGTTTGTGGACTTCCAGTGCCGGGCTGCTTTGGCCCATCTTGGGAAATGCCCGAGTCGCGCATTCCCGGGTTGGATTTCAGCATCTTCCCGCTGGAAGCCAAACTTCCCCCGGGTACGATCGCCAGATCAGTCACCGCGGGCGATGGATTCAGCGGGGCCTTGGCGGGAGACGGCCGGCTGTTCACCTGGGGAGCCAATTCGTCCGGCCAAGTTGGCGACGGAAGCTATACGCGGCGGCGTTCCCCCACGCCGGTAAATATCCCAGTCTCCGAGGGCGAGAAAGTGGAGCAGCTTGCTGCGGGCGGCCTACATATGCTTGCCGTCACCAGTCGCGGCCGTGCTTTCTCATGGGGAGGCAATGCCGGAGGCGCTCTCGGGAATGGATCTCAAAAGGGATCCGGTTCGCCGGCGCCGGTCCTTCTGCCTCTGGGTTCGAGGGCCTTTGCTCTTTCTGCAGGAGGAAACCACAGCGTGGCGGTGGTGACAAGCACCGCGGGTATCCCGCGACCTCCCAAAGTACAAGCGGAGGTTGTATGTGCCGCCGGTTCATCGGCGCGTTCTTTGGTTAGCTGGGGTCGAGCATTGCCGAACAGCCTGCCCACTGTCGAATATAGGGTCTACCGGATCAACGGGTCAGAACCGGCGGACGCCCAACTGGTGACCGTGATTGAGGCCGATCCCGCTATAGAAAATTCGGCAACCCGCCGTTACTCCTTTGAGGACGCGAGCGCCCACGACGGCTCCTTTGGATATCAGGTCGCGGCGGCAAATACGGAGGGGGAAGGTCCGAGGTCGGCAGCCGCTTGGGCCGATCTTTCTCCGCGGCCCGTGTTCAGCAAGGTAGACGCACGAAATCAAATGGTCCGGGTTGCCTGGAACGGCCCGGGCCCATCCCACACAGCGGAATGCCTGGCGGCCGATGGTTTCCGGATATACCGGGGCCTTTCGAAAGATGGGGCCAAAGAACTGGTCGCCACGATAGAGCCGTCAGCCGGAAAGGAAAAGGACGATTTTCTTTATTTCAACTTCTCGGACGAAGGGCTGGTTAATAACACCACCTACTTCTATCAACTCGGGGCTGTCCGGGAAACAGAGATCAAATCGGAGCCGATTGCGGCCACTCCCCAGGCGCCCGTCCTCTTTGGCTGGGGCGCCAACCTGCACGGTGAGGTGGGTGACGGTGGAAGGGTCGATCGCACCGCCATGGTTGCTTCAAGCATTCCGCGGCTTCCTCCGGGCGTTGTTCTCGTTCAGGTGGCTGCCGGCGCCAGGCACAGCCTCGCTCTGTCGTCGGAGGGCAAAGTGTTTGCGTGGGGCGCCGGGGACAGGGGCCAGCTCGGAGACGGAAGGGTCCTTCCTTGCCGGGACTGCCGCAGCGAGCTGCCCGTGGAAGTGAAACTTCCTCAGTCGGTAACGGTAACCGAGTTAGCGGCGGGGGGCGATCACAGCGCAGCCCTTACTGAAGACGGCAGGCTCCTAGCTTGGGGCGCCAACGATCGCGGCCAGCTGGGCGACGGGACCCGCAACGACAGGCGCAGTCCGGTCGAAATTTCCACAGGCTCGGCGGGCTCGGCGGCGTTCGTCGCCGCGGGGCGGGCCCACACCTTGATTGTGAATGGGAACGGCCAGGTTTGGGCGGTCGGGGCCAACGACCGGGGCCAGCTTGGGAACGGCACTTTAGCCGACAAAACCACCCTGGTTCGCAGCGGACCGCCGACGGCAGCAGGCACCGGGCCCGAGGCGCCGTTCGAGAAGGTTCTTGCCATTACCGCGGGGGCAGACCATAACCTGGCCATCGACTCGAACGGCACGGTTTTCGCTTGGGGCGCCAACAGCAAGGGACAGCTCGGAGACGGGACTCTGGCGGACAAGCCGTTTCCCGGCGCAGTAGCAATGCCTCCCCGGGGAGATGCTCTGCCCACGACGTGCACGGTCACATGCTTGCCGGACCCCGGCTACGTGGCGGTCGCGGCAGGCGCGGACCATAGTCTGGCGCTGGGATCAGGCCATCAGGTGCTGGCCTGGGGGAGCAACCAGTTCGGCCAGCTCGGAATTCCGCCTGCCCAGACGCCCGTCGCATCGGTTGCATCTGCGGCAGGGGCGGTGCTGAGCCCGGTTCCCTTGAGCGTCAACACGCCGGGGCATGAGGCGGTAGCAGTCGCAGCAGGAGGTTTTCATAACGTGGTTCTCGCCCGAAGCGGCCTCGCTTTAGCCTGGGGAAAAAATGATTCCGGCCAGCTTGGCATAGGCAGCACCCGCAGCACTCCGGTCCCTACCCCGGTTTTGTTCACTCCCGAGAGCCGGGTGAGTAAGATCTCCGGCGAACTCGCCGGCGCTCTAAGTCTCGGGATGAACAGCAGCCTGATGCTCGTCGACCAGCCGCCGATTCAATTGCTTGCCTCAGGGGGCGGGAAGGGTGTGCACCTGGATTGGGTGACGCCAAGCAGTGACGGTGGCGCTCTTCTGAAGGGATACAAGATCTATAGAGGTGTCCGGCCGGGGGGCGAGGAACAAGCCCCCATCGCCCAAGTCGGCCGCCGCAACTCATTTTTGGATTCAAGCGCGATTGGCGGAAAGGCTTATTACTACCAGGTTGCGCCCTTCAACACAGTGGGCGACGGCGGTCGGTCGAATGAGGTCGAGGTGCTTTCCATGGGAAGCGGAGCTCCCCAGCCTCTGCAGGGCATTCAGCACACCGATCCGGAGTTGCCGGGCGGGCAGGCGTCTGAGCTACCGCCATCTTCAGCCTCACATGAAAGTCCTGCTCCGCAAGCAGGCAATGCAGCAGATGCCGGATTCGGATCGCCGGGCTATGCTCCCTTGGCCGCAGGGCCTTTGGGATCCGGAGCGGCTCCTCCGCTTGCTCCCTGGGCGTCGGCGGAGGCGCCGGACCGGCCTGAAAACATGCCAATCCAGCTTATCGACAAGCTCGGAAGACGATTCCCGGAACTCCCGCCCGTCGGTGCTTCAGTTCTGCTTTTGGGGATCGCTGCGGCGATCGGTGCTGCTTCATTAGCTGGCCTCCAGCGGTTCGAAAGGATCATCGAGCCGATGAGAAGAGCCAAACCGGCTCGATGAACAGTACTGCTTCGGGGGCCCACCGCGAGGGTTTGAGATCGCTGGTAGTGATTGGGTTGACTGGGTTGTTGGCCTCTGCCGGACTGGCCGCCACCGCTCCCAGTTCCGCGGCTGCCGGCCGTTTATGGACCACTTACTCAGCGCCATTTTCAGGAGGGACCGCTTTCGTGACTGGGGTGGGGGGGTGCGGGACCGACCTGGGGGCAATGGGTATTTTGTCGGAGAAGACCCGCTTTTTTGTTTCCAGCAGGTGCGGATATAAGCTGCTTCGTTATCCGGCTACAGGAGGATCTTCCCCGGACGCGGACTTGGGCAACGGGATAGGCAACGGGATAGCCGCCTCCTCCGGGGCGTACTTCGGCATCAACGAGAACAACGTGCGCGTGGACCGTTTTGACCCCAACACCCTGTATTCTCAACCAGGCGTCCTGCTGGATGGTTCGGACACTGCACGGGAGGACAGTTTTCTGCCGCTCGTCGCCGACCCTATTTCCGGAGATCTTTATGCAGGGGGGGATGGAATAATGCGGATCTCTAACCCTGCATCCTCTCCGAGCGTCGAGAGGTTCGCCGTCTTGTCTCAGGTTAACGGAATGGCCGTCAGCGCTGATGGGAGTCGGATCTTCGCCGCCACGTCTAACCCGAACATGGTGGTGGGGTACGACAGAAGCGGCCAGAGAATTTTCGAGCGGAATATTCCTGCCGAGCCCGATGGAGTAGCCGTCGCCCGGGCGGGGATTACCTTTAACGGGCAGAATTTGTCTAGAAACCTATTTGTGGTTGCCAATGACGGCACCGTATATCGAATTGATACCAACGGCGACAATGAGGTGACGCAGGTTGCAACCGGCGCAAGCCCCGGGGATTTGATCACGGTGGGCGACGATGGCTGCATCTACGCTACATTGACCGACCTGGTAGGCAGGCTCAACCCCTGCTTTTTTCAACCGTTCCAGCACAGCAGGTTGTCTGGGCCCGACGCCGGGGTGACGAAAGCGGCCGGTCCCAGTTCCGTCCAGCCGGGGGCGGACGTTGTCTACCGGATCGGTGTAAAACACATTCGAGACGCGGCGGTGAACTCAGTTGCGCTCGTCGACGAACTGCCTTCGCAGGTGCGCTTTAAGTCGATGACTTCCACGGCCGGCACGTGTTCCACTCCCGGCCTTCTCGGCAGGCAGACGGTCCAGTGTGACCTGGGAGTCCTTGCGCCGGGCTCATCGGCGACGGTTGAAATTGCCGCAACGGTAGTGGCGCCGCCGGGGGAAAGTTTCACCAACACGGTTGAAATCTCCGGGAGCAACGACGCCGACCCTTTGAACAACAAGGCATCTGCCACCACGGTAGTTTCCCGACCCGGAACGGTTGCTGGTGGAGTAACCGACGTTGAGGTTCCCGAGGGTGACTCAGGCAACCCGGAAGCGGTGTTTGTAATCACACTGCTGAGGCCTGCTTCAGGCGTCGTAAGGGTCGATTATGAGGCCGTTGCGGGCTCGGCAGCTCCCGAAGCCGATTTCATCCCGGTCGAGGGCACTTTGATGTTCTCCCCCGGCGAGATTTCCACCGTTGTCCGTGTGCCCGTAATCGCAGACACGGTGTCCGAGCAGAACGAAACCTTCGAGTTGCAGCTTGTATCCGCGGACACTACGCTAAACAAGCCGAGAGGGACTGGCACCATCCTTGACGACGACGGCGCGACCATCGGTAGTACGGTGCCGGGCGATCTAGGTGGACAATTTGGCGCTGAAGGTTCGGTTCCCGGAGGCAAGTCCGGTCTGCTTGGTCACATTTCAAATGCCCAATCCACCAGCGCGTCCCAGGCGGGCCAGGCCCAGGTGTCTCAGGCTTCCCAATCGCAGGCGTCCCAGGTTTCTCAGGCCACCCAGGCTCAGGCTCAGCAGCAGGTCGCCCATCAAGCCCAGGCCCAAGCCCAGTCGCAAACGATTGCCCAGGTGCAGCCTGGGTTGATGGTTGAAAGGCAAAAGCAGACCCAGGTCGAGACTGAGCGGATCTTGAGGCGAGACCGCTCAGACTATTCGCTTGCTCGTTCCACGACGAGGTCCTCCACCGCCTCGGGCAGAGGCCTTTGGCTGGCCGCGGCTATTGCAACGGTAGGCGCGGTGCAGTTGGTAAGGGGAATAAACACGTGCCTCAAACCCGGCGCTGAGCCGGGGTTGGTGAGGGGCGCCTATAGGTCTACCGTTGGCAACCAGCGCAACACATTTCTGCAGCACATGATGCGCCATAAAGGAATTTGAGTTGAAAAGCGGGCGAGGATTGCGAATCCTTCTGATCACGCTGGCGGCCATCATCGGTTGCTTCATATGGACGATCGATTTCGCGTACCAAACGCCCGATTTTGGCAGCGAGGCCAGCCTCGACCGCGTGTACGACTTGGCTTCCCAAGGCCGCATCATCTCGGCGATATTGCTCGACGAAGATGCGGTTGTTCTCCTGCTAAGTTGTTCTGAACCCCTAATCGTAACGGATTCCGGAGACGCTACCCCCGACCCCGCCGCTTCTGCTCCGGCCGCTGATTCAGCCGGCGCCGGGACCGCTGGAGCCTCGGCCGAATGCAGGGGGAAGGAGCAGAGCCTCATGGTCGCCTATCCAAGAAGCGATGTGGTGACTTCGCAACTGCTGGACCGCTTGGTTGTGTCGGGCCCCGTCAAGGTAGACAAGCAAGTCAACAAGGCCATAGCGAAGCTTGTGGTGGGGTTTGTGTTTCCACTGCTGATGCTGGCCAACTTATTCGGCATCATCTTCATGTCGAAATCTGCTGAGTCGACCATCGGCGAGATCATCGGGTTCGGCAGGATCGGCAAGAAACGGCACCAGTCCCACCCAGCCGGCACCGGGGTTACGTTCGACGATGTGGGCGGCGCCCAGGAGGCGGTGGGGGAGTTGCTCGAGGTGGTCGACTATCTGAAGAATCCGCGGAAATACAAGGAATACGGGGCGGCTCCACCCAAAGGCGTCCTGCTATTCGGCCCTCCCGGGTGCGGTAAGACGCTGATGGCAAAAGCCGTAGCAGGCTCGGCCGGCGTTCCCTTCTTTCCGATCTCCGGCGCTGAGTTTATTGAGTCCCTCGTAGGCGTGGGCGCCGCGCGGGTTAGGGACCTTTTCCGGCAACTGAAGGAGCAAGCGCCCGCAATTCTTTTCATAGACGAGATAGATGCTGTGGGCCGAAAGAGAGAAGGTGAGGGAATCACGGGCGGGGAGCGCGAGCAGACCGTGAACCAGCTTCTTATTGAGATGGACGGATTTGAGACCGCTCAAGGGATAGTTGTGGTCGCCGCCACCAACCGCCCCGACATCTTGGATCCCGCCCTTTTGCGTCCGGGTCGCTTCGACCGCCACGTAACCGTGGAGCCTCCCGACATTCACGGCCGAGAAGAAATCATGAAGCTGCACGCCAGAGGAAAGCCGATTGGCGGCGACGTGGATTTTGCGAGCGTGGCAAAAAGGACTTCGGGTTTCACCGGGGCCGATGTGGCAAATGTGGTTAACGAATCGGCGCTGCTGGCTCTTCGCGACGGTCAGCAGGCAAACATAGCGATGTCCCACGTCATGGAGGCGGTTGAAAGAGTTCTGCACGGGCCTCAGAGGAGGGGCCGGATCATGTCTCCCGACGAGAGAAGGCGATTGGCTTTCCACGAGTCGGGTCACACTGTGGTCGCCGCCGTCCTTGGCAACCCTGGAGATTCAGTGCGGGTCTCCATTTTGCCCAGAGGCAAGGGTCTCGGCCGGTCGCTGGTCGCGGGCGATTCCGAACGGGTGCTTTTGACATCAGCTCAGATGCGGGACCAGCTCGCGATAGCCATGGCGGGGATCGCCGCCGAGCAGAAGTGGTTCGGGGATTCCTCGACTACATCGGAAGACGACATAGACCGTGCTACTCATCTGGCCAGACAAATGGTCGGGTTGTACGGAATGTCGCGTTCAGTCGGCCGGATTAGGCTTCTGTCGAAGTACGACGGGTACCTTGGCAGCGATACTCAGGGCCTTGAGGTTTCGTCGGGAGAAACTCTTCAGACATTTGATCGGCAGGTGAAGGATCTAACCGAAGCCGCAGAACAGGCGGCGGATGCCGTCTTGAGCGATCACCGAATCGTCGTAGAGGAGTTGGCAGAGGCGCTGAACAAATTCGAGGTGCTGGAGGGCAATGGATTAAAAAGCGTTCTTGCCAAGGTCGTGAGCGGCCGCCATGAACAGGGCAGGCCGAAGGAGGTTTGATGAAGAATTCTCAACTGCGCAGGTTTTGTGTTGGTTTGGTTTTGGCTGGAACAGCCGTGGTTGCGGTTGGATCTCCAAGTTCCGCCTCCAAGCTACCCCAAAAGCAGGGCCATACGGCGACCCTGCTTCTGGACGGAAAGGTACTTATCGCCGGGGGGGGCGTGGACGAGGGCGAAGGCCTCTCCGGCTCTGCGTTGTTGCTGGACCCTACCAGCGGAGCGTGGACTAAGACCGGAGCAATGCAGGCTTCCCGGAGCGGCGGCCACACCGCAACACTTTTGAAGAGCGGCGAGGTTCTCGTCGCCGGAGGATTCGACGACCAGAATGCTGTGTCTGCCGCCGAGCTTTATGACCCCTCAAATGGAACCTGGCGGTCTGCCGGCCGTGTATTGCCGGCGCGCTACCGGCATTCAGCCACCCTGCTGCCCGACGGCCGGGTGCTGTTGACGGGAGGTCAGCGGCGGGGACACGGCCCTTTCCTGGATGACTCCTGGCTTTACGATCCGGCCAAGAATTCATGGAAGAAGACAGGCTCGATGCAAAGAGGGCGCTCGGAGCACTCCGCCACCCTTCTTTCGGACGGCAAAGTCTTGGCCGCCGGGGGACGTATCGTGGCCCATGGAAACGCAGCGGACGACGCTTTGGTCTACTCGACGGATTCGCAATCTTGGGATTTTGTCCCAAACTTGATGACCCTCAAGAGGGCCGAGCACGGGGCAGTCCGGCTGGCCGACGGCGATGTGCTGCTTACAGGGGGC
>JBOGWH010000292.1:0-2619 GCA_050692975.1 Actinomycetota bacterium
AGCAGGTACTGCCCACATAGCCACGCCCGCCGCGATCCCGGCCGCAGACCACCACGGCCGGCGCCGATGTGTCAGGCGCTGCGTTTCTTCGCCCCAAACAAGGCCAGGGCCAGACCCACCAGTGCAACGATCAGCGCAGCGATCGCAAGCATCCGGGCAAGTCCAGATGAATCGGCCGCCGACGACACGCGGGAATCCATCCTCTGAACCCGCGACGCCAGGTCTGCGGAGGATGGGTCCTTGGCAGGAAACTCCACCTCCGACGGGGCCCTGGGGCAGTCGAATGTCTCTTCCCCGCAGGTGAACTTCTCGTCGACCTTCTCGCCTTTTATGGTCCCGATGAGGTGGTACGAATAGGTTCCCGGTCTGCTGGGAATGAGGTCGGCCTGATAGTCCCCGGGGTCCCCGAAGGCGCCCACCCTGAACCGCGGCTCAACCGGCATCGATTCCGACTCCTCGTCACCGAACTGAACCGATACCTTGAGTTCCCCCTCGGCCAGATCGGTGACCGGCTCGTTAGTTGCTGCATTGGACAGGCGGATCTGTATAGCGTTCTTGAACCCGGTATAGGCCGGCTCGTCGGCCCACCCGACTACCAGCAGATGACCGCCCACCGCCCTTCGTTCATGGGCGACGGCGGGACCGGCCATAAGGCCGGCAGCCAAGCAAAGCACCGCGAGCGCGGTACCCGCGCGAATGATTGGTTTAAGCAAGTCTTTCTCCTTTTTTGACTCCGGCCGTGCGGCCGGAGGACGCGTTTAAATCGTTTGCGTCTGGGAGAAAGGAGGCCCTCTCGCAAAACGGCCCGGGAGGCCGGGGGAGTCCGGCAGAAAATCTTCGCAAAGGCTCCATTTGTTTGGCGGGGCGGAAAAGCAGGGCCGCTTCAGCACCGCCGCCAGGGCTCTTCCAAACCTGCGCAGAGCCTTCAGCAGTTGAGAGCCGAGCCACGCCAGGGGGACTTGAAGCAGCAGGCCTCCCACGGTGAGCGTTCCGAAATGCGCAAAGCTGCCGCCAGTGAGTAAGCGCTCGCATGCTTCGGTTGCTAAAAATCCGGCAGTTTGCAGGACCGACAGAACGGCCCAGAGCCCGCAGGGGGGCAAATTCGCCGCTCTTTCTTTCATTCCCCAAAGCACGGCGGACCCGGCCGCTGTGAACAGCACCGCGAGCAGGATGATTGGGATTCCCGGATAGTGATGACCCGAGTCGGCCAGAAGCGCCGCCCGCGAGCCGGAGTGTGGCTCAACCAGGATATAGGCGGCGATGTGACCGCCGATCATCCCGGCTAGTGCCAGAGCGGCAACTGCGACGGGGCGAGCAATGAACGACATCCGCTGCAGTCTAAATCAGAGCAAGGTGACGCGGAGAGAGCCCATTTTGGGAGTAGAGCGTTCTTTGAGCATGTTAACATGTGCTTCACATGTCCAAGATGATCCAGATTCGCAACGTTCCGGAACAATTGCATCGGGCACTCAAGGCCAGAGCCGCACAATTGGGGATGACCTTGTCGGACTATCTGCTGTCGGAAGCTGAACAGGCCATGCAGAGGCCGACGCTGGGAGAGTTCTTGGAGCAACTGAAGAGCCGGGAGCCGTCTTCGGCCGGCGACGAGCCCACCTGGCAGACCATCAGGCGCGAGCGCGATGCTTTGTGATCGTCCTGGACGCCTCGGCACTGGTCGACCTGTTGCTCCGGACCGAGGGGGTGGGGCCGTTGGTGGAGGAAAGGGTGGGCTCCCCGGGCGAAAGCCTTCACTGCCCGCATATCGTGGATGCCGAGGCGCTGTCTGCCATCAGGCGGAAGCGGCTGAGAGGTTTTCTGAGCGACGAGCGGGCGGGGGAGGCGGTCGCTGATCTCAGGAGCTTGAGGCTTGAACGCTATTCGCTCTGGCCATTTCTTGAAGGAGTGTGGAGCTTTCGCGAAAACTTGACGCCCTTCGATGCAGCCTATCTGGTGCTCGCCGAGGCTTTGGGATGCCCCGTGGTAACAACGGACCCCAAGCTAAAAAGCCCGTCCGGAATGAACGTGCCTATTGAGCTGATCGAGTGATCCGCCGTGGCGGAGGAGCACGAAGAAGTCCTCGCTACCAGGGACCGGAGGGCCCTGGCCACCTACCGAAAGTTCGACGTGGACCTGGAGATCCTGGAGTAAGGGCTTGAGGTGCCTCTCGGCTTCGACCCTTTTCGAGCTGACGGTGCACCTCAGTGCGGTGGCTAGGAGAAAGTAAGTTTTTCCATATTGCCCAGAGCTCCCAATCCATGCCCTCGGGCGCGGGCTGATGGCCCCCGGCTTAGCGCCGCCGACGGTTGGAGGGACGTTTTGTCGGCTTGGCGAGTCATAATTGTTTCACGATGAGTTTTGCAGCCGATGACTTTCGCGATCTAGTTCAACTGCTCGAGGAACATCCCGAGTGGCGAGCCGAGCTACGCCGGTTGGTCCTCACCGATGAGCTTTTGGATTTGCCGGCCGCAATTCAGCATTTATCTGAGCGGATCGAGGCCCTGGCCGAGGCGCAGCAGCGGACGGAGCAGCAGATCGAGGCCCTGGCCGGACGGACGGACACGCTGGCGAGCGGAATGGACCGGCTCACTGCAAGCATGGACCAACTGGTCAAGCTCGTGT